>MABF01000362.1 GCA_002163025.1 'Osedax' symbiont bacterium Rs2_46_30_T18 | reverse complement strand
CCTTTTATACCTTATCAATAGGTGTCGGCTCACTGATGGTGTTTGGCTCTTATATGCCCAACCGAGGTGCGGTAGGGGCGATTGTATTCAGTGTCGCACTGATCGATATACTGGTCTCGGCTTTACTCGGACTAGTGACTATCCCAATTCTGTTCTCTAGCCAAATGCTGCCGGTGTCCGGTTATGATTTGCTGTTTGTGGCGCTGCCGACTGCCTATGGAGATATGCAAAATGGTCAGTATTTAGGGGTACTGTTTTTTACTTTTGTGATGTTTACTGCGATGTCTTCGGCACTGGTCTTATTAGAGCCCTCTATTGCCTGGTGCAAGGAACGCTTTGTCATGGGCCGTTGGAACGCCGCAATATTGGTTGGTTTTATTGCCTGGCTGGTGAGTTTAGCCAGTATGCACAGCTGGCACTTTATCAGTGATATTAGTGCCCTTGGTTTAACACTTTTTGATCTGCTCAATATAATGACCGCTAAAGTGCTGCTGCCAGCGGCTGGGCTGATGTTAGCTATTTATGTTGGTTGGGTACTTAACCCGGCACTGGTCAAAAATGAAATTGTGAACAGTGGTATTGGTTGGTTGTATTTGTGGTATTTTTTGATCCGCTTTATTGTGCCGAGTTTATTTTTACTGGTTTTAATCCTCAACCAATTAGAAACCTATAACCTTTAGCCAAATATTTAGTACAATGGCTGCAGCGGGCGCTAAAGAGTATACGTATGCTTATACTGCCCCGCAGAAAAGATACTGCTGTTGGTGTCTTCTCTAACAGTTAGATTCCATTTCATTACCGGTAGTTAGCTATAAATGACGCAAATTCAAAGAAGTGCATTAGTTTTTCATAGCACCCAGCAAATGTATGATGTTGTAAATGAAGTGCAATTCTATCCGGATTTTTTACCTTGGTGTGCCTCTTCAGAAGTTGTTTCAAACACTGCCAGTGAGATGGTCGCAAGCCTACAGTTGGCTAAAGCTGGGCTCAAGTATGGTTTTACGACTCGCAATGTCTTAACTACTCCCACCAGAATCGAATTTGAGCTGGTCGAGGGGCCCTTCAGGCAGTTGTTTGGTCACTGGACTTTCAGTGAATTAAACGCACAAGCCTGCAAGGTAAGCTTAAGTTTAAATTTTGATTTCTCGGGAAAAATTGCCTCTATTGCGATGGCAAAAGTATTTTCGCAAGTGGCAAACACTATGGTAGAGGCTTTTGTGCAGCGCGCAGATGATATCTATAAGTAAGCAACTTGCTGGCGGTTGTTTGTTTTACCTACAATCTGGATTTATTTAAGGCTATAAAAAGATAATGATTAATGTTGAAGTTGCATTTGCAGGACCTAAAGTGCAAAAAATTCTCAGCTTGCAGGTGGAGCAAGGATGTACGGCTTACGATGCAGTTGTCGCCTCCAATATTGTTGCAGTATTTCCTGAAATAGAAGTAGAGACAATTCCGATGGGGATTTTTGGCAAAGTCATTCGCAAGCCAAGGGAAGAAGTGCTGCGCGAGGGAGATAGAGTAGAGTTGTATCGGCCGCTAGTGGCAGACCCTAAAGTGATCAGAGCGCGGCGAGCCGCTAAAATGCAACAGGCAGAAGCAGAGGCTAATAAGCCTTAAAGCACACAATGACAGCGCACTGATTTCAGCTTAAGAAATGACTTGGTCAGTCAATTCTTAAGCTGAAATCAGCTATACTGGGTTGACCTAATGGATCAGTTGTCCTCGGGGCGATAGTCACCTTGAATATTACTCAGTAATCCGTTGGTAAAGAGAATAGTGACCCTTGAAAGTGTAGGTGTTTGGCCAGCTTTATTCATGGTATAAATGTAATCCCAGCGATTCGCGTTAAATGTATCTTCTATAATTGGGGTGCCCATGATGAATTGAACTTGTCTTGGGGTCATTCCAGGTTTCAACTGATTGACAGATTCCTGGGAGAGTATGTTTCCCTGGGGGATGTCTAATTTGTAAACACCTGGGAATTGAGTACAACCGGCAATAAAAATTACTGTGGTTACTAATAACAAGAATTTTCGCATGGGTAAATTATTTCCACTATTATCCAATATTTAAGTTAATATAGTTTAGCATCCAGTCGCTAGAATCAATAGAGAAAGATAATTATGGCTCTTGAAAATCAAGAATTACGTAAAGTAGGTTTAAAAGTTACCTTGCCTAGGGTAAAGATTTATCAAATTTTAGAAAAGGCAGGTGAGGGAGATCACTTCAGCGCTGAAGATATTTACAAGTTATTGATGGAGCTGGGTGAAGATGTAGGGCTAGCTACTGTCTATCGTGTTCTGACTCAGTTTGAATCTGCCGGTTTGGTTTCCAGACATCATTTTGAAGGCGGTCACTCAGTTTTTGAATTATCCAGAAACGAAGAGCACGATCATATTGTCTGTGTGAAATGTGGCAAAGTTAAAGAGTTTATCGATACCGATTTAGTAAAACGTCAAACTAAAATTGCCGAAGATTTGGGTTACAATTTAACTGACCGCACTTTGTATCTCTATGGTACTTGTGCAGATGGATGTGAAAAATCATAATTTGCCTCTGAAAAAAAACCAGCTGTTGCTGGTTTTTTTTGGGGTCTGATTTAGCTTAGCGCGCCTCAAGCATTTCTTTTGCGTGATCTAAGGTGCGCTTGGTGATGTCCACACCACCGAGCATGCGGGCAATTTCGTTGATTCTCGTCTCACTGTTTATCATTTGCACTTGGGTATGGGTATTGTTGCGCTCGGATCTCTTACTAACATACAGATGTTGGTGTCCCTGGGAGGCTACCTGAGGCTGGTGGGTTATACACAGCACTTGGCTGCTTTGCCCCAGCTGGCGCAATAGCTTACCTACTACTTCGGCTATAGCCCCACCGATCCCTACATCCACTTCATCGAACATAAGGGTTGGGGTGGTATTACTCTGGGCAGTGACAACTTGAATCGCTAAGCTTATCCGTGACAGCTCGCCACCTGAGGCTATCTTGGCCAGTGGTTTGGCAGCCTGGCCCTTGTTAGTACTGATAATAAATTCTATCTCTTCAAGTCCATAGCTATTCAACTGATCTTGTGGATAGGGCGTTAAGCTGACACAAAATTGCGCGGCGGGCATGCCCAGTAGTGCCAATTGGCTATTGATTTGGCTATTGAGCTTTTTAGCTGCACTGTGGCGCTGTTTGCTGAGTTTAGAAGCCAGCTTAACAAAGCTCGCCCTGGCCTTGTCAACGCTTAGCTGCAGTGCCGCTATGGTCTCGTCAGAGCCGCTGATCGCATTGAGTTGATCGCATAATTGGCGCTGAAGTTCCACTAACTGATTGGGTTCAACTTTATGCTTGCGGGCCAAATTAAAGATCAGAGATAGCCTATCTTCGACATCCATTAGGCGCTGAGGATTAATTTCCACATGATTAAGATATTGGCGAATTTCACTGGCGGCCTCCTCAACTTGGATCAGTGCCGAATTTATCAGTTCCCCGGCCTGCAAAATTAACGGGCTATGTTGTGGTAGTTGCGACTGAAGTTGTACGCTGTTGTTTAACAGCTGTGCCGCGTGATGTTCTTCACTCTCATCTAAGATGCTGAGTAACTGCTGGCCGCTGTGCAGGATTTCACTGGCCTGACTCAAGGTTTTTTGTTCCAGCTCTAAACTTTCTACTTCATCATCTGCCAGCGATAGCTGTTCCAGTTCTTCAACCTGGTAGCTAAGTAGCTGCACTTTAGCCTGCTGTTCATCGCTGTGACTGGTGAGTTTAACTAACGACTTGTTTAGCTGGTGATACTGGTTAAAGCTGATCGTGGTTTTATCTTGCAAGCTTGTGTGTGCGGCGAAGTTATCCAGAAGCAGGCGGTGGTGATCTTTTTGCATCAGGCTTTGGTGTTCATGTTGGCCGTGAATGGCCACTAAAAACTGGCCGAGTTCTCGCAGTGAACTCAGCGGGCAGTTACGGCCGTTAATAAAACTGCGGGATCTTCCCTCTAAGGTGATAATGCGCCGTAAAATACACTCGCCATCTAAACTTAGCTCCTGAGCGTCAAGCCATGCCTGGGCCTGGGGCAGCTGGCTGATGTCGAAATTGGCGATAATCTCAGTTTTTTTGGCGCCGCTGCGCACTGCGCCACTGTCGGCCCTAGAGCCTAGTGCCAATTGCAGGGCATCTATCATAATTGATTTCCCGGCACCGGTTTCGCCGCTGACCACGGTCATGCCGCGACTGAGTTCCAGGTCTAGTTTTTCGACGATAGCAAAG
>MABF01000067.1 GCA_002163025.1 'Osedax' symbiont bacterium Rs2_46_30_T18 | reverse complement strand
TTAGCAGGTTTAAGGCAATAGCTATTACAGCAGCGGGTAATAAGCCTGTAGACATTAATGCCTTAGCAGTGCCTGGTAAATGTTGCAGTGCGGATGGCTCTAACATTAAGCCTAGGCCTATCGAAATAGAGATTGCAAAAATTACCATGTTGCGGCTGTTCCAATCTACGTCAGCAAGCATTTTAACGCCAGCAGATGCCACCATGCCAAACATGATAATCACGCCACCACCTAGTACTTCAATAGGCACTGTCGAAATAATAGCCCCGATTTTTGGGATAAAACCGCAGACTACCAGAAACAGCGCGCCTATCGTTGCTACGTGTCGGCTCATCACCCCAGTCATGGCGATCAGACCAACATTTTGCGAGAAGGAGGTGTTAGGCAGGGCACCAAATAAGCTAGAAAAAGCCGACCCCAGCCCGTCCGCGTAAGTAGCGCCTTTAATTTCAGTATCTGTCGCCTCGCGATTGGCACCGCTTTTGGTTATTCCCGACACATCTCCCACCGTTTCTATCGCTGAGATAAAGGACATTAAGGTAATGCCCAAGATAGCGGCGACACTGAATTCGATACCAAAGGGGAATATTTTAGGCAATGCAAAAGGTGCTGCCTTGGCGATATTGCCAAAGTGCACCATCCCCAGCATATAAGCGACTATATAGCCGGCGATTAAACCGATTAGCACCGCCGAAACACTGAGCATACCGCGGGTATAGAATTTAAACCCCAGAGTGACCACAACCACCACTGAAGCCACCCCCCAATTTTGCAGCGAGCCAAATTCAGCAGTGCCGATAGCAGGCACACCGCCAGCGGCATATTGAATGCCTATTTTGAGTAGTGACAGACCTATCATCGTCACTATCAACCCGGTGACCAGCGGCGGTAGAGCAAAGCGCAACCTGCCGATAAAAGGAGCCAGGCAAGCTTGCAATAAACCACCCACCAGTATACCTCCCGTGACTGCAGCCATTGCGTCGACGCCCTTACCGGCGACAAGTGGCACTATGATAGGAATAAAGGCAAAGCTAGTTCCCTGTACTATTGGCAAGCGTGCCCCAATCGCACCAAAACCTATAGTCTGCAGTAATGTCGTCACTCCGGCGAGCAACATGCACATCTGCATCATATAGATCATCGAAGGAAAATCAGCGGAGTTGGAACCAAAACCGAAGCCAGCTGCCCCAGCAATAATTATTGCAGGAGTCACGTTAGACACAAACATTGCCATTACGTGCTGGATTCCCAGGGGTATTGATACATTTAACGGTGGAAAATAGTTAGGATCCTTGAGCTGCTCTGCACTGCCTATCTCATTAGCAGTGTCGCTTGGGATGTCGATAGCTTGATCTGATGCGGACATTATCAATCTCCAATAAAACAATTTGTTATTTTTAGTTGTTTATATCTAGCTGCCAATCATCTCTGACTGACGGGTGCTTAAAAAATACCCAGAATTAAGTGGATTGTCCACAATTTAGATTAGTATTGTGTACTAATTAGTGGATTTTAGATTAACAAATAGAAAAATTAACGTTTCAATCTTTGTAGTGTTTTTAGAGTGGGTTAAAGTGGTGAGGTACGTATAAGCGAAGACAAGGCCTGTTGAGGGGTAATATTGTTATCCTAATTATGCAGTTGTTGATTCAGTGACCTTGAAGCTTCGCAGAAGAAGGATTTTGCGTGAGTTTTAAACGCCAGTTGCTTTTGTGTTTGCCACTGGCTTTTTTTCTGCAGCAAATACAGTTGTTTACGAGGGAGGTTTCGCTCTGACAACACAGAGATCAGTGTGCCTTGATCAATCTCCTGTTGGACTGAAATATCCAGTAACATGCCTATACCTAAGCCTGCCCGTACAGACTGATACACCCCTTCAATATCGTCACACCTATGCGCCGCTAACTGTTCGGGGTGAATTTTTTCCTTTTGAAAGAAATTCCTCAGCGCCTCTGAGCTGTTCAGCGGTGACATTAGAATTAGTTTACCACTGGCTAAATCCGCGAACGACTTGGGGGTGCCGTACTGTTCAAGGTATCTGGGTGTGGCGCAGGCCAGTAATTGTGTTTGAATAAGTGGGATAGCGACCATATGGCTGTGATCCGCTAACCTACCTAAACGCAATGCGAAATCTATGTTCTCATCATGAAGATCTTTCAGTTGATCACTAAAGCGAATATCAAACTGGATTTGCGGATACTTGAGAGTAAAAGCGGATAAAAGCTCAAAAAATAATGAGCGAGATAGCGCTTTGGGTAGGGTAATAGAGAGTGTCCCGCTAATCGCGTCATGTTCTGCAAGTAATGCATCTTCGGCCTGAGCGATTGATAGAAGTATGTTTTTACACTTTGGATAAAAGTGTTGACCCGCTTTGGTAATTTGCAGTTTTTTATGCGAACGCTGAAAAAGCTGGACTTGCAGGCTATCTTCTAGCTTGTTCAATTGCTTGCTCACAGCGGGAGGGGAGTAGTTTAGCTTTAACGCGGCTTGTGCGATGCTGCCTGTTTCGACCACAGAAACAAAAATTCGATATTGACTCATCTTGGGCATTTTAATTCTTCTCTATGAAAGCAATGGCTATTGTAAAACTATCTTGCGTAACTTTTAGTGAGGCTAAGCTTAACAAAGCATCGTTTTAAGTTTCTTATATTGCGCATTATAGTCTTTCCCGAGTGCTTTCAAAGAAAACTAAATTAAATAAGTAGGAATAGATATGATTGAACTAGCCAAAACAACTGTCGCTATTGCAGCCCCTGTTGGAACTGTTTTTAACTACGTTACGAATATGGAAAACTATATAGATTGGTTCCCAGGCGTTGTTGCTATAAGGTCGGCTAATAACTTAGCTCATGGCATTGTCGGAAAAAAATATTTGGAAACGTTATCGCTGCCTGAGGGTGATGTTGAAATGGAGATAAAGGTGCACCGCAGCGAGATTAATAAATTGTTTTTAATGCAAGGAAATTTAACTGGGCTGCTAACTCAGATGACAGTTAGATTCACTGCTGATGAGAAAAATAATTGTAATCTGAGTTTACAATATCATAGTCGCAATCCTGAATTAACCTGTACTAGTGATATGATCATTGCCTTAAGAGAAGATCTAGCTGTTCGCGCAGAGCAAGGTGTTACTAGGTTGAAAGCGCTGTTAGAGTCAATGTAGCATTGGTTAAACGCTAAATTGGACTCATGCTTTTAAGGACAAAAATAGCGTTTTGTTTATTATTTTGACAGAGGGGGCGGCACCTAGCGCGCCTCCCGAACAGCCGCTTTTATTTCAGGCCCTGATTAAGGCTCAATCTAGGGCACACCTTCAGATATTTTTTCAGACCAAGATGCTCAGGACTTAGCTTCAAAAAACTCTGAACATGATAGTTGGCAGTCAAGGAATAGTGTCCCTGCATAGGCTCATGAACACTCACGTTTATACCGAGAAATAATGGTTCTGGTTAGGCGCTGAGTTTTATGCCAATGTAGAGATTAGGCTCAATATAAAGTAGTCGTTATTGCGCTGCTCTGTTTAGCCTTATAACCCCGACAATTCGATTAGCAATTTTTAGCTCGATTGATTTCTTTTCACCAATCTCAATGCTTGTTTCTAATAGTCCGTATTTAGGCATCCAAATCTTTATTTTCTTAAAGTGTTCAGGGTAAGAGGACATTGCAAATCTTAGATAATTTTGTTGCGCTTCAATTTCCACAATTTTGTAGTATTTACTGCTGATCGAACCAACCCATGAACTCATATATAAATGTAAACGGCATTTTATTTCGACAAAAATATCATTATCCCAAAATAGCTCTTGTTCGAAACTAGAGTTTGGCGGCATATAGTTCAATTGCCAGCGGACTTTTTGTTTCTTATCCTTAACATAAATAGTATGGCCCACTTCATCTGAATTTCGTAAACTCATATGACTGCCCTTATTGCCTAAAATAAGTTTTTCTGTAAAGTGTCCGTCCTTGTGATCCATCACCGGTGAGGCAGTTAAACTGCTGTCTTCTGGCCAGTACAGAGCTAAAACGGGCGGAATTAACTGACTGTTATCAAATCGAATTTCTACTTGTAAACCTGGCCCTGTTAATGGTTCTCTGTTTTTTGGTGTTTTAATAGTGGTTGCAGATAGCTGTTTGTGTTGGGATTTATGAAAAATAACATGATCGGGTGTCGGCAGTGTCGTTAACCACTGATGTATCAGTGAAATCGCTTGATAATCAACCTTTTCGGTTGCAAGCATTGGCATCCGATAGTTCTCATCTATGCTATTCATTCTCAAGTACAATGCACTTTGATAAAGTGCTAGCTCTTCACTTTGTGCACCCAAAACAATATAAGGTACTGCGGTAAAGTTTTGAGTTTTTTGATTAACAGCTGTTTTGTAGACATCTGTCTTAGCCACAGTGTCGAACGCCAATTCATGTCTGAATTTTAAATGTTGTGCTTCTTTGTCTGCGGCGTAGCCAAGTTTGTTATGACAGTTACCGCAATTTGCATGCAAATAACCTAATGCTTTTTGCTCTATCGGGGTACCCGGTAATACAGGCATTTTTATAGGGTGTGTCAATAGTCGATGGGTAATTAAGCTTTTTAGTGTCCACTCGTTCACTTGTCGTGTGGGGCCGTGACCAAAGGAAAACCTCGCTTGTTTGTCGCTCAATTGGATCGCTTCAAAGCCCAAAATAAAGTCTTTATTACCTTTATGGCAGTCAATGCAATCTTGTGTAGAAGGGATATCATGATCCGTATTCAAGACATTACTTTTAGCATCACTTAAATAGGCGTCAGTTTGTGGCAGGTTCCAAAGGTAAGTACTTATCATCCAAGAATCGACACCATAGCCTGGTTTAATCTTTTGTAAATGCCTTGTCTCGACTTTTATTTCTCTGTGGGTATCTTTGGTTGTTTGGCGAAATTCTTTAAAAATTTGTGTGCCGACCGGAAATATCCAACGATCTGGATTCGAGCTATCAATTTGTGTATTGGTGGGCAAATATATCCAGCGCGACTTGTTAGAGCCATCACTCCATAATTGATAGTTGGGGGTGAATTTCTTTAACTGTGTTGAAATTTGTTGCAGGTTTGCATCAGTGTATAGGCATGTCTGAGAAAGTTGCTTTGGTGCGTTAGAGAATGTTGAAGTCAACGAGCAATTAAGACTACTTTGAGACTGAGCCTGTGAGAATTGTTGAAAAGAAGTTAACAGCAGAGCCACTGCGAATAACATAAATAGACTAACTGACACTGAAATTGATCGAAGATGTAACCATTTAATACTACGGACTATTGTCATAATTACGGGCAGCCGGGTTCAGTGTATTAGCATTGGGTTGTTCTCTGATCTAATGATATTACTGTTTTAATAAATCAAGCTTCTCAATTTGTTGGGATGAATATTACTAAGCCCGAAGTGTTCTCTGCGGGCTTGTCTGTTCCAGCCTCATCGGTTTAGACTTTAAATTGTTTAACTAAGGAGGCAAGGCGGTGAGATAATTTTAGAATATTTTCACTTGCATTCATGGTGCTTTCAACGGCATCGGTGGTCGTTGCAAAGCTATCGTTAATGTCGACAATATTGTGGTTAATCTCATCAACCACCACAGTTTGCTGTTCTGCCGACGTAGCTATCATGGTATTGAGATCGTTAATTTCATGAATTTTGTGCTCTATAGTTTCAAATGAAACGCCGGTTTCTTCGGCTTGTTTGGAAACATGTAATGCCTCTTTATTGCCTTCAGTCATCAGACCTACCGCCTCAGTAGTACCTGACTGTAAACTAGAGATGATATCGTTAATTTCTGTCGTGGACTTTTGGGTCTTTTGTGCCAAAGTACGCACTTCATCAGCGACAACAGCAAAGCCGCGGCCCGCTTCGCCTGCCCGTGCAGCTTCAATCGCGGCGTTAAGGGCAAGTAAATTAGTTTGGTTTGAAATACTACCGATCACGTCTAAGACAGTGCCAATATCATTACTGAATTTTTCAACATCGCGGATCGCTTGATCAGCCCTGGACATCAGTTGCGATAATTTCTGGGTCTCTGCTGTTGAATTATCGACCATTTTTCGGCCCTTCGTCGACGACTCTTGGGCATCACCCGTGGAATGGGTTGCCTGCTCAGTATGCTCGGCTATTCCTTGCACTGTAGTTGCCATTTCAGTAATGGCAGCTGCCACTTGTACTGTTGCTTGCTGTTGCTTTACTACTCCTTCTTTGGCCTGTTGCATTAAACCGACTAAACTTGATATGGCCTGATCTAATTCTGAACAAGCGTCACTGACCTGGCTGACAATGCCGGAAAACTGATCCATCATTAAGTTAAATGCCGTTCCAGTTACGCCAATTTCATCCATAGACCTGACTTCAAATCTAAGGGTAAGATCTGATTGCTGCTGAATGCTTTCTACTGTGTTGCGCAATCGCTCCATGGGCACACATAATTCGCGGCGCATTAAATAGCTGAAAGCCAAACTTAACAAAATAATCAGCACCAATATAACCAGTGAGACGGTGTGCAATCCGGAATTATTAATCACGATATTATCTGCTGATAGTTTCACCTTGTTCCCGGACAGTGTCACTATGCTACCGGCTTCACTTGCCTGTTGATTAAGTTTGTTCAAGTTAGTATGACTTTGTTGTTGAAATTCATGTATTAACAGCTCTATTTCCTCAACTAAAATCCGACCATCGGATAGCAGTGAATTACCTTGTACTCGGTTTCCATCAACATAAGAGTCAACAGCTCCCAGCATAAGCTCAAATAAAGTGTCCACTCTCTCAGACAAGGTTTGAGCCAAACCAGCATCGATTCTAGCCAGTTTAGCTAAGTGCACTGTCAATTTTTCGAGCGAAGCATCAGCGTTATCTTCAGCTTCATTTAACCAACTGACAGATAAATCCAGTAACCAGGCACGTAAGTCTCTAAATTCTTGATCAATTTCAATGATCAACATAAGTCGACTTCTTTCGTCGGTCTGTAGCTTAAGTATTTTTTCCTGTTGTTGAATAGCTTGAATTTGCTGGTTAACATACTCTTGTTGTTCAATACTTATATCTGAAGTTGCTTGCACACCGAACAATATATAAATGAAAGCAATGGCGACAATAGTAGAGAAACTCAAGTTACCAATGACAAGTTTAGTTGAAATATTCATAGTGTTATACTTCTACAGGTAGATGTTATTGGTAGATAATTATACTAATCGCACCACCTAATTCTCCTAGTACTCCGCCTTCTTTTTTACCGCCAGATATGTCTCTCTCGCCCTTAGGTTCGCCGTGACAGGCTAAACATGACTGGCCATAATATTCCGGTAATATAAAGCGATAGGCAGATTTTCCCTTTACTTCACTTTGTTCTGAAAAAGGTTTTCCCTTTGGGTAATCGCTTTTTTTGAACATATTTTCAATTATATTGTGCTCCCATTTATCGGGTCTGTTCGATCTATTACGTACATAACTTTTGGGCGCTGTTAGTTTAATTTTCATTTTACCCGACATTTTTCCATTAAAGTTAGTGGCTAATTGGCGGGCAAATATAGCCGGTAAAAAACCTTTAAATCCAACGCCTTTTTCGTTGATAAGGTCTTGGTTTTCGTCCATGACTTCTCTAACCGCACTGAGCATAGCTTTTTGGGCTGAAGTTAAATTATCCATTACTAGCGCCTTACCAGTCGCCTGGGAATAATTCTCAAGTGCCATCGCAGTAACGGTCTCACCCGATAACCCTTTGTCACCTATGTCCTCTTTATTGATATGTCCCTGATTGACAGAGATTACTTTTCTTGCTGCTCTGTATAAGGAGGTAAGCTCTTCGCTTACATTATCTTGCGATAATGCATAACTTAGATCTGGCAATACCATAACAATACAAAATAGGCTGCATAGAAACCGGTTAATATTCATTGTAGTGCTCCTTTATATTGAACTCATATATTCAGTACTGACTTCTAAATTTTCATTATCTAGTGTTTATTTGGGGCGCAGGGATAATTACCCTGTGTCAAAATTAGTTAACCCCTTAGCTGTCTCCCCTAAGACAAGAGCAGCTTTAATTAGGTTACGCTTCTCCCTTGGGTTATTAAATCGGTAATCCTCTCGAAAATTAATGTGAGCAGAAAATACAAATTTCTCGTATATAGATTAAAGAAGAGCAAAAAGAAAATATCGGGTTATATAGATCGTCAATTCAGGGGAGTCTAAAACAGGACAATGTCTCAGCATACTGCCTGAATGATGTCCAGAGCACGGGATACGCTTTGCACGCTTTTTTCAAAGGAGAGGGTTGCCCTGTTGTTTGGGCATGTCGTTACTGTTTGTCGAATGTACAGAGGGGATGTAAGCGAAGATTGTTTGAACTCCGACTAAGTTGTGGGGAGTAAACTAGCCTTTGTCTATTTGTCAAAGTAAGCAGTAAAAACCTTGAATTTTCCGACGTTCTATATCCAGTTTGTACAGGCCTGAGCTGAGTCATAAAGAGCCGCTGGTAACGCCAGATTCATATTCTCGCTGTCAGAGTCTCATTGGGTTAAGGGTAGATAGGCGATGCTTAAAGTGCGATAGATAACATATTTATCCTATCACTGCGCTAGGCTTTTAAGCTCGGCAATGCTTATCCTTTTGGTAACCGGCACTTACAAAACTGCAAGTTAACGACCAATACTTGAGCTGTCTACAGTGTCGTGTAATCACTCAAGATTGACAAGTTAAGCATAATTACATTGTAGATCAACAGAATATATTCGAGACAGACATCAATATAACAGAGCTTTGCTGTGTACTGATGTCTGAATTAAACTGCTGGCTAGCACAATACTATGCCGCAGTGGGCATCATTCAGCTCGCCGTTCTGCGACCAATGGCTTCAGGGCTCTGTGGGGCCGTCGCCAGCCAGTGTTCAGATTGACGCATTCGTTCAAAATACTGGTTGAGATGTGGGTAAGGGGCCCAGTCAAACGGA
Organism: 'Osedax' symbiont bacterium Rs2_46_30_T18; assembly: GCA_002163025.1. Lineage (GTDB taxonomy): Bacteria > Pseudomonadota > Gammaproteobacteria > Pseudomonadales > Balneatricaceae > Rs1. The sequence continues at coordinate 17,006 of MABF01000067.1, read as the reverse complement.
ACAGATTCTTTGAAAAACTCTACATGGATCATTGAATAATCAGCCAATGTGACGTTATCGCCCACTACATAAGCACGCCCTTGCATATGATTGTTGAGTACGCTGGCGAATCTACTCAGTTGCCCTTTGGCCCAATTAATCACAGCTGCATCACCTTGGGTATCCATAAAAGATGGCTTGGCGATGGCTTCCAAGGCGAGGGTGCCAAAGGCCTGATTAAAATGTGCCAACTCCCAGGATTGCCAGCGGACGATATCAGCGCGCTGGGCCAGCTGTTGCGGGAATAATAGATTATCCGTAGATTTATCGGCTAAATATTGAATGATAGCATTTGATTCCCACAATTTTAAATCGCCATCGGTTAGCGTGGGAACCATAGCATTAGGGTTTAATGCTGTATAAGCGGGTGTTCGGGCATCTCCGGCAAAAAGGTCTAGGTATTCAATGTCCAATTCCACATCTAAGTGATTTGCGACGGCTAACACTTTGCGTGAATTTGGAGAACCTACAATAGCGTAGAGTTTCATTTTCCTGCTCCTTAAAGTTTATATGCGACTTATGGCCGCTGTTGATTTTAAATATTGTATGAACCTTTGAATTTTTATTTCACTTGTTATTTGCAAGTAAACAATAGTTATTTTACTTCAAATTTGCAAGTGTTATTCAAGCGCGCTAGAATTCAGCCTATGGTTGATAAAAATACAAAAGTTTGGGGCGGCTGCCCAGTGCGTTTTGGCATGAGTCAGTTTGGGGATAAATGGAGCTTTCTGATTATTCGTGATTTGATGTTTAAAGGACGCAAGTACTATCATGAATTCATTGAGGCGGGAGAGGGTATTTCCACGAACATCCTAGCTACCCGTCTGGCTGATTTGGAAGCTAACGGCATTGTAAGCAAATCCAGAGACCCTGTTAAAGGTTCAAGGTTCATCTACAAACTGACACAAAAAGGCATCGAATTAATGCCAATGATGCTGGCAATGATAGATTGGGCAGAAAAATATGATAATAAAACAGAAGTGCCAAAAGACTTTATTGATAATTTGCGTAACGACCCTGAAAATTTTCAACAGCAATTGTTAGATAAATTGCCCGAATAGTTTCATATTTCGACTCCATACCAGCTAGCCTTTAGCTTGGATACATTTTCATACTATGGGCAGTTGCGAGAATATTGCAGCTCTGTGCATGTTGCTATCAAAGCCTTCTTTTACACAAATATCTGTATCTCCCCAATGGGTGCACTTTGAGCACTTATTGATTGTTTTTTGAAACAGCTAAGCATCATTAACGGGTATAGCGTAGAAATTATGCATTTCTGGCTAAATTTTGCGGACAATCAATCGATCAAAACAGCATTCTTAGGCAACCCCTCCATTTCAAGTTGTAGCATAGTCACTGCTTAATATGTGATTAAGTCCCGGAAAAAAACAGTGTTAAGTTTATGTTTACGGACGCTTAGATTGTTTTTTATCCGCCTGCGTCGCACTTTTTGATTTACATTCTCAGCTATGCCTAGATTAGGAGAACAAGATATATGATTAGTGTCGAGCACATCTATAGGTACCCGATAAAAGGGTTCCCTGGTGAAAACTTACAAAAAACCAACCTTCAAAAGAATCAAGGGATACAAGGGGATCGAACTATTGGTTTAAGTACCGGTGCCATTGCGGTTCAAGATAATGGTGCTTGGACGCCTTGCCAAGCGTTCCAGCGTATGACCATCCGTCCTGACTTAACCACATTCAATATAACCAACACTGGTGATGGACTCAGACTAACTTCAGCCAATAACGAAACTGAAATCATCAATCTAAAAACGTCTGACACTGGCTCCTTAATCAATATTCTTGGTAATCCAGTAGTACTACATCGTGCCGGAGGGAATCGGGGCTATTGGGACCATCAAGATGCAGCGGTATCGATCATCAACCTCTCTACCCTCGATGTAATAAGTGAAATGATAGGAAGAAGCATTGATCCGCTTAGGTTCCGTGCAAATATCTATGTGCGGGCAGAGCCCTGGTCTGAATTTAGCTGGCTAGGGCGGGAATTAGCAATTGGCGGCGCCCGACTGGATATTATACGACCGATTGATCGCTGCAAAACAACTTCTGTAAATGTCGATACTGGGGTACTCGATATAAATATGCCCGCTCTATTGAACCGTCATTTTGGCCATATGTATTGTGGTGTTTACGCCAGTGTTAATACGGGTGCAAGCATTGCTGTAGGTGAGACAATTAAGCTATCAGATGATTTTACCGATAAAAAAATACGCAATGCCACTACACAAAAGACTGCACCTAGCTTGCATGATTGGCCGCGCCCTGTAGTAGTAACAAAGATCAAGGAAGAAGCTGAGGGCATACGCTCACTTTGGATTGATGACAGTCTTTGCTCTATAGGGTCATTAGCAAAATTTAAGCCAGGACAGTATATCCGTGTTCATGGATTATCCGGTGCTTATACCTGGCGCAGTTACACAGTGTCAGCGATATCAAATGGGCAGCTACGCATTACAGTAAAACGTCAAGATGGTGTCGGTTCGCAATCAATTCACCAATTTAGCGAGCGGCAGAAATTAGTTATAACTGGCCCATTTGGTGATGCGACACTGGCCAATGACAGTAAGGCTCTGCACTTTATTAGTGCCGGTATCGGGATCACCCCAACGGTGGCTAAATTACAGGCGCTGGCAGCACAAAGGTGTAGCAAACCGATTAAAGTGATTCATGTAGCTAGGTCTAAGGGAGAACTTGCTTTGTGGAATGATGTAATTGATGCAGCCAAAAAGCTCCCTAATGCCGTTTTAAACCTGCATCTCACCAACAGTCAGGCACTGAGTGTTGGAGTATTGATGGGTCGCCCTGACCCCCAGGTTATAGCTGTTGATGCTAAACGAGCAGCTGCGGATGTGCACATATGCGGTCCAACAGCTTTTGTGAGTGGTCTATTAGATGCATTGAAGTCATCTGCAGTTCAAGACTCGCAGATTTTTGTAGATACTTTCAGCTCTGCGAACAGTGAAACTCAATTGCGCTCAATTGCCAAGTCGGCTCCAATAAAAGTGACATTGGCGCGATCAAAAATATCTGAGTACTGGAGCCCAGATGACGGTACATTGCTAGATTTTGCAGAATCACGTGGAGCAGTTCTTTCATCTCATTGTCGAGCTGGAATTTGCAAAACTTGTAGTTGCAAGATATTGCAGGGCTCAGCGACAAGACTATTAGGAGAGGAAGGTGAAGATCACATGACAACTTTACTCTGTTGCAGTGTTCCAAAAGTAGCTATTACGCTTGATGTCTGACCAGCTCTGCCCATAGAGGCCGCTGTCGGGAAAACTCTTTTTATCTTAGTTTTGAAGTACCCCATCGTTTTTGGCAGTAGGTTATTAACCGGGCTTTTGCTGTTTTACGATAGTGGATGCCTGTAAATTGCTGAGGATAGAGCAGGGGGAATTAATAAATCTATTTTAGCCTCAGGGGATTCTATTGATCATACTATAAAAGTGTTGGTCCTCAGCATTCACTGTAAAGCCCAACATATTGTACAAGTTATAGGCTGGTCGATTGTTTTTGAAGCAACTGAGTGTTAAAGGCAGACCCTGCTGATGAGCAATTGCTAGCAACGCTCTGGAAATGTTTTTGCCAAACCCCTGTCTTTGCATTTCATCAAAGACAATTAACAAATGTATATGCACGCTTTCAGTGGTGGTTTTGTAACACACCAGACCAACGGGAGACTGCTCTGAATATACCCAGTGAAACCAGCTGAGCTTCAGCCTTTTTTTAAAGCCATTTTCCTGGTAGCTATCGTCCCAGCCAAAGGCTTCTTCAATAATGGGCTTCATGTGCCGTTTGAACAGATCGAAAGTAACAGCCAATTCGGTTTGCTTAATCTGTTTAAAGTGTAAATCCATTTAATTGCCCAGTGCAGTGTTCAGCTGTTGTCTCTGTGTTGATTATTGTAAAGGGGTTCTGCTAAAGCGCTACAGAATCCCTCAGATGCGAAAGCTTACTGTCACTTTCCTACCCCAATACAGCGACAGGAAGTTACAACAGACACCGCAATGGGTTAGACGCGCGACTTTTACTCGTCAACGCGTGAAAAAGAAAAGTAATCAAAGTGTTGAGTTTATTTTTTCCATTTTGCCCATGGGTCTACATCACTATCTGCAGAGCTGTGAGAGGCTTTATCGTCTTCATTTTCGTTCCTTGAATAGCCGCCTTTTTTTGCAGCAAAACGTTTACCAGGGCCCTGACGAAATCCTGCTCCATGGGTGCGCTCGGCCGCTTTTTTGGCGCGCTTTTCGCGCAGTCTCTCTGCATCTTCCAGTGATAAGGTAGCGGGCTCACCAGCCATTTGACCATCCGGGACAATACGATCTCTGGGAGGCAACTGGAATTGTTCAGATGAGGCTCTAGGGTAGTTTTTGAATTCATACATATAGAAAACTTCAACTTTTTCACGTGCCCATTCAGTCTTTTTAAGAAACTTTATGCTGGAGTCCACACTAGGATTGGTCTTAAAACAATTGATATTTAAATAGGCAAAGAGAATCTCAAAACCATATTGACCTACCAGCTCATTTAATAATTTTTTCAAACTAACCCCATTTAAGGGATTGTTTTTGTACTTGATCTCATCGCTCATATAACTGTCCAGACAGGGAAAAATTTTAGCTATTATACCTGTAGTGGTCCTTAGCAGATAGATAAAATGACAGGATTACAAAAAGCCGGCTGGGCAGATTTAAGACTTATTCGCATGTCCCTTAGCAGGCCAAGTTAATTGCATGGTATATGCTTAAGTATGAGTGGCTGACACAGCCGTTACTCTCTGATCTATCCCAGGTAATTTAAGGCGATTACAATGAGATTATATTCAAGTAGCCATAGGGTGTTTCATGGTTTTCTAGCTATTAAAGTAACGGCTGCTGTTTTATTGATCTTGTTATTTACCCTCCCAGCTAATGCTCAGGAAACTATCGTTTTATCGACTGAAGAATACCCGCCATACACTTCAAAGACCTTAAAGCACTATGGAGTAGCCAACCATATTATTAGCGAAGCTATGGCCTTGGAGGGGATCAACGTTGAATTCAAGTTTTTTCCAACCCAGCGTTCATACCTAACGGCTGAGCGCGGCGAAGTCGCGGGCTCTACTGTTTGGGTTTGGCGCAAAGTTCGTGAACGGGGTTTTTATTATGGAGAATCGATAATGGCAGCAGGGCGGGATGGGTTTTTCCATAAGAGCGGACTTAATCTTAAATGGGATCCTGCTAATCCTGATTATTCGGATGTGTCGGGTAAGACAATCGTTGCAATAATAGGCTTTAACTATGGCAATTTATTCATGCAGGCAGAACAAGATAAGCTGATTAAAGTCATCAGGGTCGCCAATATAGAACAGGCATTTCGCATGTTACTTGCGGGCCGGGTTGAATTGTTAATGCTTCAAGATGTACCGGGGTTCCATAGTTTACACATGTTATTTTCAGCACAAGAAATAAAATCGCTCAGCCATACCGTAGAGAGTACTAATCCCAAATTCGATGAAGAATACTATTTAATTGTCTCTAAGAAAGCTGACAGGGCGAAGTCTATCCTTGCTGCAATGAACCGAGGGCTTAAAAAACTAAAGCAAAGTGGTAGACACGCAATGTTGTTAGCGGCTTTAAAAAGGGGGGAGTATATTCTTGAATAATTGAGCAGCAGGTCAGAAAATCTCAACGCTGGCGGCTATGTAATCAGGCACTAAAGATTTGTAGGTGTGTTTTGTTCGATCAGGCTAATGTCTTGTCAGCAGTGTTTGAAAATCAGCTGCCGGTAATGGTTTTGAAAACAAGTAACCTTGTCCAAAATCGCAGCCGGCATTGAACAGCAGCTCTTTATGCTCTTGTGTCTCAATACCTTCGGCAATCACTTTGATCCCTAATTTATGCGCCATGGCGATAATTGCTTCGCACAGCGCTATGTCTTTTGAATTGCTTTTCATATTGCGGACGAAAGATTGATCTATTTTAAGGTAGTCGATTTCAAACTTTCTAAGGTAGGAAAGGGAGGAATACCCGGTGCCGAAGTCATCCAGAGATATCTGGATGTCATCTTCGCGAAATGCCCGCAATTTATCGAGGATCTCGCCGTGGATATCCATCAATACACCTTCAGTAATTTCGGCAACAATTGCATTGCCGGGTAATTCTAGAGAATTAAGATAACTCAACCAAAGGTTTAGCTTATTATCAGTATTGTGGTATTGCACTGGAGAAGTATTAACACTTATCTGGAATTCTGGGCTCAATGATGCTCGCCACAGTTTCGCTTGCTGCGCCGCTTGTTGAAATATCCATTCACCTATGTCAATAATCAGGCCGGTTTCTTCGGCGACGCCGATAAAATCGGAAGGGCTGATTAAACCGCGCGTAGGGTGATGCCAACGGATCAGCGCCTCGGCCTTGTGTATGCTGCCAGTACTGAGTTCGACAATAGGTTGATAGACAACCTGAAATTCGTTATTGGCCAGAGCGCCGCGCAAATTATTGACAATCACCCTGCGGGCCAGAGCGGCCTCTTGCATTGACGTCGTATAGTATTGAAAGCGGTTGCGGCCCTGGTCTTTGGCTACGTACATAGCCTGGTCGGCATACTTGAGCAGTGCATCAATCTCGGTGGCATTATCTGGGTACAAGGTAATGCCTATGCTCGCCGACATATAGGCAATTTCAGACTCGACGTTAAAAGGCTCTGATAATCTCTTTAAAATATCGTTTACTATTCGCTGCACGGGACAATAGTCATCTAAATCATCAATGATGATAGTAAATTCATCGCCGCCCAAACGCGCCAGTGTGTCCGATTCACGGATGCAGTCATTCAGACGGCGCGCGGCATCTTTAATCACTATATCACCCCAGTCATGGCCATAAGTGTCATTAATTTCTTTGAAATGATCCAGATCAATAAACAGCAAAGCTACCTTAGTTTTAGAGCGCCGTGCTGCCTTGATCTTTTTTTCCAGACAATAGCGGAACATTCTGCGATTAGGCAGCTCAGTGAGAAAGTCAAAGTTGCTTTTTTGCCAGATCTCCAGTTCCGCTTTTTTCTTGTCGCTGATGTCCTGAAAAGCGCCTATGACTTTTATTGCCTGTCCACCTTTAATTATCACAGTGCCATACAAGTGAACCCAAATTCTGCGTCCTTTAGCAGTGATTAATTCAACTTCATGATCAAAACTGGTGCCTTTTACAATGGCGGTGTTGAGTGCTTGCCTAATGGTTGGGATCCACTCGGGGGCATAAAAATTGATAGCACTGGCGACCGTGGGAGTGTACTGGTCGGGAGTAGTTTCGTGTAACAGATAGGTCTCTTCAGTCCAGAAGAGGCTGTCTTTAATCAGGTCAATTTCCCAGCCGCCTATCTTGGCCATATGCTGAACGACTTTAAAAATGTCCTTGGATCGCTGTGTCTCGAGCTCTGTTTGCGAATTATGCAAAATTTTCCCTTAGTGCACGCTGTAGTGTTTTAGTGCCAGGCACAATCTGATGCCCGGGTAATTAGCGCTAAGGGGTTTTAGTGAATAACAACCACTTCTAGACACGCCAGCTGTAGCCGTAGGGCTCAATCAGATCTGTTATTATTCATAGGGCAGCAGTTAGGGACAATACTAAAAGGTACTAATTTGTCCCTATTGGAAGTTGAGGTTGTAATTGTCAGCCAGAAGTAAAGCCGTGGTCCCATTGTAGTGCAGGAACAATAAAGGCCCGTGTGGGCCCTTAATACACTACGTTATAGCGCGTTCAAGAATTTCCTGACTTCGCTGCAGGTTGATCGCCTGATTCTCACCTAGTTGCAGACGGTCATGAGCTTTCAGCTGTTCGAGAATAGTTTTAACAACCTGGCTCTTTGCGCCCTGGTACTGGTCCAAGGTAGTGGCAACGTCCAGGCTATGGTAAAAGTGTTCGATCTGGGCAATGGTTTTCTCAGCTAGATCGGCGCTGTGTGGTAAACCAAATACATTTCTGCCCATTTGCTCAAGCTTCTCCCTTTTAACGTCTATCTGATTGTGTAACAGCGCCGGCTGGATGATGGCCAGCGAGCGGCCGTGATCTACGCCATGTAATGCGGTCAATTCATGGCCTATCATGTGGGTCGCCCAGTCCTGTGGAACGCCCAAGCCAATTAAGCCATTTAACGCCTGGTTGGCAGTCCACATTAAGTTAGCACGCCACGCATCGTTATCACGATCAGGGTATTGATTAGCTATGATGATTAAGCTCTTCAGTAGAGTTTCAGCGTACCCATCTTGTACTAATGCCCCTGTTGGCCGGGTGATGTATTGCTCGCAGACGTGCACCCAGGCATCAACAATGCCATTTATTAATTGCTTGTGCGGTAAGCTTTTCATTACATCCGGGTCCATCACCGCAAATTGTGGTCGCACCAAGGGAGAAGAAAAGAACAGTTTCTGGTTACTGGCTGCTTTTGTGATAACCGAGCCGGCGTTAGATTCTGAGCCGGTGGCGGGAAGTGTTAACACGACACCTAAAGGTAGTGCCTGTGAAACCGTATGAGTTCCCAGTAATATATCCCAACCCGTACCGCTATGCAGGGCTGCAGCTGCTACGTACTTCGAGCCGTCGATCACTGAACCGCCACCGACAGCTAAAATAAACTGAATATTCTGCTCTTTAACGATAGTGACTGCTTTATCTAACGTCTCTACTGTTGGGTTGGCTTCTACTCCAGAGAACTCCAACCAGCTATGGTTTGCCAGGGCAGTACTGACTTGTTGGTAGACGCCATTATTTTTAATTGAGCCGCCGCCGTAAATGACCAGTACTTTCTGCTCCCTGGGAATGTCTTGTGCAATACTCTGGATCTGGTTTTTGCCAAAGTGTATTTGTGTAGGGTTTAAGTAAGAAAATTCCATTGCATAGGGCCTCATTAATAAGTAAAAAAGTGCACTGGGCTGAACGAGCTAGTCGTAAAGCTCAGGGTTGCATAATAGTGCGAAATTAATGCTATAAATAGCGGCAAATCTGTAAAAATCTTGCCTAAAGCTGTAAAGAGTTGTATTTTATGTTTGATACGTTTTTCTGATGAGTAGTTGTGATGCTGGCGAAACTAATGCAAGCTTATGTTGATTTGAAATCATTGAATGAACTTGAAGGGGCCATTGATACACTTATTCCCGGGGTAAGATTTTATCGGGCCTGTCAGGGCAGCCCTCGTCAACCTTTTATTTACCGGCCTGGAATCGTGGTGATGGGGCAAGGCTATAAAGAGATACATCTGGGAAGCGAGACTGTTCGCTATGGGGCCGGTAATTATTTGGTATTAGGTGTACCGCTGCCACTTGAATGTGAGGCCTTCGCTGAAAACAGTTTGCCTATTATGAGTCTGTTTATCGATGTCGATAGTAAGTTGCTACATGAACTGGTCAACCGTTTGGCAGAACAAAATTTCCAGAGTGATGGCTATGCAAAAGCGCATTCAACTTGCGGCCGCGGTATTAAATCAGAGCATATTAATAGTAAGTTTGACGACAGTATCCAGCGATTACTTTCGGCCTTACACGATGATACTGAAGCGGTAGTACTGGGGCCGAACATCGTGGAGGAAATCGTCTATAGGGTACTGACTGGTGAAAATAGCCATGTTCTGTTTGATCTCGCCAGGCACGACGGTCACTACGCACGCATTGCAAAAGTATTAAGCTTGATGCATGTAAATTATTCACAGACGATTACTGTGGAAGGTTTAGCTGAGCATGCGAACATGAGTTTATCGGGATTTCATCGTGCCTTTAGGCAAGTGACCACAGAAACGCCATTACAATATTTAAAGAAAGTACGTTTAAGTAAAGCCAAAGAGCTAATTGTCTCTCAGGGATTAAGAGCCAACGATGCGGCAATGCAAGTAGGTTATCTCAGCCCCTCGCAATTTAGTCGAGAATTTAAGAGGCATTTTAATGCGACCCCCAGCTCTCTTCTGAACTAGCTGTTAACAGTAGTAAGTAGTAAGTATACAAGCGGCTATTGATGACCTGTGTTCAGTTATGTCTATTTTCGACAACTGCACGGTTCTTTTGAAACGCTGCCATGCCAATACTTGAGTTAATCTCCAGAGCGAATTTTCCCACTATACAGTGGTTAATCTCTCTTGGAGCATTACTCAATGAAGATAGCAGCCATTTTTGCTATGAATCAAATTATCAGCCATGGCTTTGGGGTGTTTTTATTTGCCGCACTAGTGCCGATGATGCGCGAATCTATCGATGTCAGTAACTGGCATTTAGCTGCAATAGGGGCCCTGACTCAGCTAGCTTACTTATCAGGTGCACTGTTACTGGGCCTGTTTGGTCATCGTGTCGCTTCCTCGAAGTTGATATTAATCACAGGGGCTGTAACCACATCACTGCTGTTTAGCATGTCGTTGCTTAAAGACCCTTTAACCATCACTGTGGTATTAGTAATGCTCGCTGCTAGTGCTGCAATAAGCTGGGGTACTATCGTAGAAATAATCAGCCGCTGTGCTAAAGCGCAGCAGTGTTCAACCCAGTTATCAACCGCAGCTAGCGGAACGGCTTGGGGATATGGTATCAACGGACTTATTATTTTATATGTAGTGCCAGGACTTGGTTGGCAAAGTGGCTGGCAACTTGCGGCGGTGTTAGGTGTTGTAGTATTGCTATTAACCTGGCGCTTACTCAGTGGTATCCAAAGTAGCAGTATCCAGGTGGAGAAAAAGGACAGCCAGAGGGGTCTGTCGGCTATGCAATTGGCTAAAACAGTCGTCAGTCAACGACCGGCATTGGTGGCTTGTCTGGTCTGTGTATTGGTCGGTTTTACCACTATGCCTTTTGCTGTATGGCTAAATACTTACTTCGATCAATTGGGGTTAGCCGCTGATGTTGGCGGCTATACCTGGACGACTGTAGGTATTACCGGCATGCTGGCGGGAGTGATGATCGGCCGTTTTGCTGACAGCTACGGTAACAGCGCGGCGCTGGTATTTATCTGCGGTGGTTTTTTCCTCTGCCTCTGTGCCTTTATTTACAACCCGAGCCGTTTTGCATTACTTGCTGGGTGTGGCTATGGACTGATGTATTTTCCGGTGTGGGGAGTGCTTGCAGGTTGGATTCGCCAGAGTTATAGCTCAACGGTGACCATGCAGATCAGCAGTATCTGTATGGTTGGCTCAGGCCTTGGGGGGGCTCTGGGGAATTTGCTGGCCGGATACCTTCGAGATACCAGCGGCTCACTCGATGTTGTCTACCAAACTTTGGCGGCCGCCGCCCTGTTAATGTTTGTAGTAGCAATTGTAGGCACCAGAGCACGCACACCTCAATTGCTGATTGAGGCTGCTTAATCACTTGCAAAGCTCCAGATCATTATTACGTAATATATGATAACTAGTTTTTCGCTGTTTATTAATAGCAGCGAAAAACCTATTGATAGCCCAATGACATCATAAATCACCTCACACCTTCCAACTTCCAACTCACGCCTATTATCTGTCCCATAATGTCCTATTATTGTCTTCTGCACTGCTTTCTAATATTTCTATGCCCAGTACAATAATCACCATCTTAAGCTCAAGCGAATAAAGCTGCCGGTAAGGCTGCAGCATCGGGCAAATAAGGTTTCTATTGGAAAGTGCAAGCTTTGGCTGAAACTGTCTTAGTGTTAAAGTATGCAATATTATAGGTGGCAAATGAATATTATTCGAAGTCGAGAATTTACTGCGCAGCGAGCCTGGGGAGCTAGGACTATTGCCGTGATGAATGGTATTAGTACTAAGTTACACTGGACCGACCAAGCGTATCAATGGCATACCAACGAGGGGCAGGAAGTGTTTGTGGTGCTGGATGGCCGTGTAAATATGCACTACAAAGTCAATGGCTGTGAACACTCGGCGCTGTTGGAGGTGGGAGATATCTTTTATGCCAGTGAGGGGACAGAGCATGTGGCCAGACCCATTGGTGAGGCGAGGATCTTAGTAGTTGAAACAGCAGGTAGTGTTTAAAATGACAGTGTATAAATAAGGAATCAGGCGAGTAATGTGCACACAGCGGACTATCGATTGTTACTTTTTGATCTTGCCCGGGTTTTTGCCTTTGGATTTGGCCGGCCCACTACAAGTGTTGTTAACGGCGAATAATCATCGGCAACTTTATAATATTCACTACCTGGGGGTAGAGCCAGCCCCTGCCATGAAAGGCGGCTTGTCGTTACAGAATTTGCAGAGATTACCCGAGTTATTGCCTGCCAGTAGCCGGTTGATCATTCCAGGGCTTAGCGGTACTGCTGACTTTATGCAAACAAAATTGGGTAACAAAACTATTGATTGGCTGCAACAACAGCGACAAGTTACTGAACTTGAATTGGCTACAGTTTGCTCAGGGTCATTACTGGCAGCAAGTAGCCTGTGGCTTAAGAATCGCCATTGTACTACCCATCATGATTTATTGACGCGATTGCAGCTTCTAGAACCCAGTGCTGATATTGCCACCAACCGCCTCTATGTGCAGGATCATAATGTGTGGACCAGTGCGGGTATTAGCTCCGGCATCGATATGTTTCTGGCGATGTTGCAGCAAGATTCCGACCCCGCCTACGCGGCCCAAGTAGCCCGTGAAATGGTGATCTACCTGCGTCGCAGCGGCGATGACCCACAGTTGAGCCCCTGGTTGTGTGGTCGCAACCATATGCAGCAGCGCATTCATAAAGTGCAGGATCTTATTTCCCAGAGCCCCCAGACTAACTTCTCGATCGACGCGTTAGCAGTGGCAGTTAATATGAGTGCCAGAAATCTAACCCGGGCTTTTCGCCAGGCCTGCGGGCAGAGTGTTGCACAGTATCGGGAGAAGATTAAAGTTGCTCAAGCCCAAAAATTGTTAAAAGAGACCGACAATTCAATTGAGCGGGTGGCGCAGGCCTGCGGTTTTCAATCATCGCGCAGTTTTCGCCGGGTCTGGAATCGCTATCACTCAAACTCACCGGTTAGTTACCGCGGCGCTGCAATGCAAAATCTAAGTGCAGGGCACAGATTAGATTAGATAAAACCTATAAACCAAGCTGCAGGAGATAGCATGTACCAATTATTTTATTACCCTGGAAATGCCAGTATGGCGCCACATTTCTTGTTGGAAGAGTTACAAGTTGAATACCAGCTAAGGCTGGTGGATCGAGAAGTCGAAGCCCAGAAGTCTGCGGATTATTTGCAGTTAAATCCAACCGGGCGCATTCCTACCTTAGTGGATAAAGAAGCCGCTGCCGATCTGGTGGTGTTTGAGAGCAGTGCTATTTGCCTGCACTTGTTAGACAAGCATCCACAGTCGCAGTTAGTCCCCAGCTTAGGGGATCCATTACGCAGTAAGTTTTATCAGTGGTTGATGTATTTAAACAACACTGTGCAAGCAGAATTGATGATTTACTTTTACCCCGAAAAACACACTTTAGATAGCAGCGGTGCTCAGGCTATAGCCAGCCGACAAGAGCAGCGGGTGACCGAGATGTTTGTATTGCTGGATACTGAATTGGCCGATAAAAAATACCTGCTGGGAGATCAACTAAGTGTCTGTGATTTGTTTTTGTTTATGCTGGCTGACTGGGCTGATGGTTTCAGCATCCCCCCTATGTCTATGCAAAACCTCAATCGTTACTTGAAGCTATTGGCACAGCGTCCCTCTATCGTACAAGCTTATAAAAACGAAGGGCGCAGTCTTAAATTGTATCAATAGCGGCCGTCGCTAGCTGTGGTAAGTGCAGACACGTACCGCAGCTAGATTGCAACACAAGTACCCTAAGTGGGTGTTTTGACATTGACAGTTAAGCTGCATTAAGTGAAACTAGCCGTCAAATTAATTAGCGGGAGACAAATAATGAATGTAATCAACTTAAAGCCGGCGACTGCGGTCATAGCTTAGAGCACTCAAGTTTTAACCTTATATTATTGAGTAAAATCTTTACATTTTATTCACCTTCCTCTTGGTTATCGATCTGCATGACATAGATTATCGCCTGTATTTTGGTGCTGATTTATCGTCCCCGTCCGGCTGCGTAATTTTTTTATTATTACTGTCGGAGCAAAACATTGAATTTTTCAAAATTACAGTCTTTGGGCTGGTCAAATCTATATTTACAACAACTATCACTCACAGAACTTGAATCATTAGAGGGCGCTAGTGGCCTTTTTCGCATTACTGCTATTCACCGCAGCCGCATTACAGCAATAGGTGAAGGTGGCGAAGTCAGTTTACTCTGCAGCGAGCAATTTCAGCCACTAAGTGCGTTTTTGGCGATAGGCGATTGGGTGCTGGCAAATGCCACTAACGAGTATTATCGGATAGTTAAAATACTTGAACCTAAAAACCGTATCCAGCGCATGGTGGCTGGAAAAGTTAAAGTGATCGCGGCTAATCTGGATTACTTGTGGATAGTCACTTCTGCCAATGAAGATTTTAATATTAATAGGTTACAGAGATTCTTGGCCTTAGCTCACGAGTTTTCAATCGAACCTGTGATTATTTTGAGTAAGATGGATCTCTGTGCCGATTTGGATCATTATTTGCAGCAATTGAAAGCGTTAAACGTAGGGGCTGTGCACGCTATCAGCTTGCATGATGCCACTAGCCTTACACAGCTACAAAGCTATGACCTGGCGGGAACCAGCATTGCCTTAGTCGGATCGTCAGGGGTTGGTAAGTCTAGCTTAATCAATCATTTACTTGGAGTCGGACAAGCGGTAGCTGAGATCCGTGCAGATGATAGTAAAGGCAAGCATACGACGACGCACAGAGAGATGTTTTTCTCTAAAAATGGCCTGGCAATTATTGATACCCCCGGTATCAGAGAGTTGCAATTAGTCGATTCGCAACAGGGGATTGAACAGACCTTTGCCAATATTCTCATTTTTAGCGAGCAGTGCAAGTTCAGTAATTGCCAGCACCAACAAGACCTTGGTTGCGCCGTTATTGCGGCTCTAGAGACTGGAGAGCTACAGCCAAGTGAATTGGCTAACTATCAAAAGTTATTACGCGAGGATGCCTTTGCACAGCGCCAGCTGCTGGGTGCACATGCCCAGCGCGACCATGATAAGAAGTTTTTCAAGATGATTGAGAACCACCGAAAAGAGAAATGGTAGTAAGAAAAAAGTAGCCGCTAGAGCAAAGCAGTGCTTTTTTAAGTGCTGTGGCTCTGGCGTTATTCACTCCCCAGTGGCCATAGCTTGCCAATGGTCTGACAAATCCAACGCTGTCCGGCGTTAGCTGAGTTGAGTTTGTGCCAGTAGATATTGAGTTGATAGCCTTCGATGGGCAGGGGAGTCTCAAATATCTCAATATCTATCTGCTGTGCACAGTGCTCGGCAACGACTCTAGGTATTGTTATCAGCATATTGGTATTGATAATGCTGTAAGGGGCCACTAAAACACTGGGCATTTGCAATGCTATTTTTCGCTTCAGTCCAAGCTTGGCTAAACTCGTATCGACAATGCCGCTCTTCTCACCCCAGGGGGCTATTAATACGTGAGGCAACTCAAGGAACGTCTCCAGAGAAAGGCCCTTTCGAAGTGCCGGGTGATTAGACCTGGCAATAGTGCAATAGTCACCGCAATACCAGGTTTGTCGGCCAATAGTTTTAGATTGTTGCAGTTCGTGACTAAAGCCTAAGACAAAATCAATATCTGCATTTTCTAATTGTATCGCAGGGGAGGGGTCAGATGCTGGTAATATGGTCAGTTTGATGCCCGGTGCCTGTTGCGCCACAGCGGCCATCAATTTTGGTAGCAAACTGTGCTGAGTGAAGTCAGTGGCGGTAAACTTAAACTCCAATTGGCTGGTGACTGGGTCAAACTCGACGGTCTCGTTGAGTGCCTGCTGCATCAATGGCAGTGCTCTGCTGAGCTTTTCGGCAATTAGTTCGGCCTTAAGGGTAGGTTGCATCAGGTTGTTGTTGCGAATAAATAATTCATCGTCGAGTCTGCTGCGTAATCTGGCCAATGCATGGCTGAAGGCTGACTGACTTAAACTGATTTCATCTGCAGCAGCAGAGACTGAGCGGTGCCGGTACAGCGCATCAAATAACAGTAGTAAGTTAAGATCTATCTGGTGTAATTTCATCTGAAGATTATACATTTAGTTATGAAAAATATGCACTGTTAACATGTGCGATCTACAGTTAAGCTAGCGTCTCAATTTAGGAGAATCACAATGACACAACTTAATATTCGCCAGGCAACAAAAGATGATGCCGCAACCATATTATTCTATATCAACGAACTGGCGATTTATGAGAAAGCCGAGCACGAAGTGCTGGCAACCCTACAAAGCATTCAGCAAACCTTGTTTGCTGAAAATGGCCAAGTACAGGCACTCATTTGTGAGTTAGCCGGCGAGCCCATTGGTATTGCCATTTATTTCTATAATTACTCTACCTGGCTGGCCAAATCAGGACTGTATTTGGAAGATTTGTATGTCTCTGCTGCGCATCGTGGTGTAGGGGCGGGTAAAAAACTGTTACAACATTTAGCAAAGATCGCCGTGGACCAAGATTGCGGTCGCTTTGAGTGGAGCTGTCTGGATTGGAATAAACCTTCGCGGGATTTTTATGAATCAATTGGAGCAGTGGCGCAATCTGAGTGGATTGGTTACCGGATGAGCGGCGAGACGTTAAAAAACTTTGCCGCAAAAAGTTAATTTATCGATACCTGTAATAGCGCATTATCAAGTTGGGATTTTACCAGCAAGTCCTGGGACTGTGGGAGACAGTTGAGCAAGCAAAACATGATCTGGGCGAAATAGCATGCCCAGATACATCCAGAGTTACCACTGCAGGTTCTGCGGTGGCCTTTCTGCTCTGTCTACAGCTAAGTAGGCTAAGCGCGAACATGCACGCAGTAGAGCGTAATCCCTATTTTTGCCGTCCGACGATACTGGCGGGTGAAATGCCTCAGCTAACTTCTTTATAGTGACATCATAAATCACTACTATATTA
>MABF01000098.1:709-4609 GCA_002163025.1 'Osedax' symbiont bacterium Rs2_46_30_T18 | reverse complement strand
AGCGACTAACAGTAATAAAAAAGATTTTATCGATAGTTTCTACACTGGTTTGTGGCAACTTAGTCGGTTCAGCCATCAATACTTAAATAAACTGCAAAATGGCCAACTTCGATGGTACAACGCCAGCTTAGTACTGTTCAGTATCGCAGCACTAACCTTTTTATTGACCGGATTGTAATCGTCACAAAACAGCAAAAGAGAATATAGGGATAGATAGATGTTAACCCAGTTGATTTCAATTTTACTCTACAGAGTGATGCACTACTTGCCATGATCAGTGGGTCACAGCACTAACATTTTTATTTACTAGATTGTAGTCCCCACAAAACAGCAATAGAGAATATAAGGATAGATGGATGTTAACGGAGTTGATTTCAATTTTACTCATAGGTGCAGTACTCGCCTGGGTCGGTGAATCGCTGCAATTTCAGCTGCCTAAATGGATTGCTCTTGCAACTTTGCTAAGTGCGTTTTACCCACTGCGTCAGCTACTAGTGGAACTTGATACTGGTTCAATGCAAGTATGGCTAGTCAACGAGAGCATTGAATGGATCCCCAGATTTAACATACGTTTTCACTTAGCCTTAGATGGGCTGAGTCTGCTTTTGGTTTTATTAACTCTGTTAATGGGCTTGATTGCCGTATTAGCGGCCTGGAAAGAAATTAGTTATAAACCCGGTTTTTTTTACTTTAATTTACTCTGTTCACTGGCGGGTGTGATCGGCGTATTTTGTGCCTTAGACCTGTTCTTGTTTTTTGTTTTCTGGGAAGTCATGTTAGTGCCTATGTATCTGCTGATAGCGGTTTGGGGCTACGAAAATCGTCGCTATGCGGCGATGAAGTTCTTTCTCTTCACCCAGGCCGGTGGCTTGATTATGCTCTTAAGTATTTGTGCACTGGTATTGCTGCACTACCAAAACAGTGGCGAAATCACCTTTAACTATTTTGCATTAATGCAACACCAGCTGACAGAACCCGCTGCTTTCTGGGTAATGCTCGGTTTTTTTATCGCCTTTGTTATCAAACTGCCGATTGTACCTTTTCACAATTGGCTGCCCGATGCCCACACTGAGGCGCCGACTGCTGTCAGCGTTATCTTAGCGGCAGTACTGCTTAAAACCGGGGGCTATGGTTTGCTGCGCTTTGTCTTGCCAATGTTTCCTGATGCCTCTGTAGAAATTGCCCCTGTGGTCATGGCGATTGCTGCCATCAGCATCATCTACGGGGCTCTGATGGCCTTTTCGCAGCAAGATTTAAAGCGCCTGGTCGCCTATTCCAGTGTCTCGCATATGGGCTTTGTACTTTTGGGATGCTATGCCTTCACAGCGCAGGCATGGCAGGGAGCGGTGCTGCAAATGCTAGCTCACGGTGTCAGTACCGCGGCACTATTTGCCTTAGTCGGGGCGATTCAATATCGCTACCACACTCGTGACTTGGCGCAGCTCGGTGGCCTCTGGCAATCCATCCCAAAACTCAGTGGGATGTTGCTATTTTTTGTCGTCGCCTCTTTGGGTATGCCTGGTCTAGGCAATTTTGTGGCAGAGTTTTTAGTGCTGGTGGGCAGTTTTAGCAACTACCCTAAAGTAACCATAATGGCGGCAACAGGGCTGATATTAGCGGCAGTTTACTCACTGAAAATTGCTCACCAGACCTTGTTCGGTACTCTCAAATTAAAATCCAGTATTGATCTGGATCGCCGAGAAGTGTTGATGATGCTGTCGATGGTATTGCTGTTGCTCTGGCTTGGCTTGCATCCCCAGCCAATAATAGACTTGGCACAACAGAGCATAAATCAACTGTCAACAGGAGCTAAATTATGAATGCTGCTCTGTTACCTTGGATAATAATCAGTAGTACTGCGTTGATTGTGATGTTGTTAACTGCGATAAAACGCGAGCATGCATACATTAGCAGCATCACTTCACTGGGTTTGTTTATCGCACTGATAGTTCAGATTATTAATATTAAAACAGTTACTTACGAAAGCAACCTAATATCATTAAGCAATACTGCAGCACTATTGTCAGCACTGCTAATACTGTTGGCGCTGCTGTTAAGTGGCTTGCTTTACCCCTGGCTGAAAAATATCCAGGAACCCCGAGAAGAGTATTACCTGCTATTTCTACTGGCCACCCAAGGTGCTCTGGTTGTCGCTGCCAGTAGCCATTTCGCCAGTTTCTTTTTAGGCATGGAATTAATGAGCTTGTCGCTGGTTGCTATGGTGGCATATGTGGACAGGAGCAGTAAGTCTCTGGAGGCGGGGATTAAGTACTTTGTACTCTCGGCACTGGCTTCGGCCTTTATGTTAATGGCAATCGCCATAATCTACCTCTACAGTGGTACTTTGGCATTTAATCAGATTTTAGAGCAGTTGAGCAGCAATCCAGTAGGTTCAGAAAATGCCAATAATATTATTCTCAGTACTGCTATTGTGTTGCTGCTAGTAGGTGTTGCTTTCAAACTATCGCTTGCCCCCTGCCACTTATGGGTGGCAGATTTGTTTGAGGGAGCGCCGCTGGCCAGCGCGGCGTTTTTGGCAACCTTGGCAAAAGCAGCTATTTTTATTCTGCTGATCAGCCTTTTTGAAACCACCCTTTGGTATCAACAAAGTTCGGTAATCACAATAATTTCAATGATCGCCGCGGCATCAATGTTAATCGGAAACTTACTCGCGCTGCTGCAAAAGAATATATTACGCTTACTCGCCTACTCCTCTATTGCGCACTTCGGCTATATTTTACTGGCAATACTGGCGATAGCACCCAGTGTTGCTTTGTCTGAGCAGAACAGCTTAAACAGCGAAGCAGCAATTTTTTACTTAGCTGCCTATTTAGTCACTGTGCTAAGTACCTTTGCAATATTGATGTTACTGAACGATAACCAACAACTGAAAGATTTTAACATTAGCAGCTTTAAAGGTTTATTTTGGTACAGCCCAGCGACTGCAATAGTGCTGGCTGTGTTAATGCTATCTCTGGCAGGAATTCCATTAACTATCGGTTTTGTAGGAAAATTCTATTTAACCTTAGCAGCAGTTAACAGTCAGCTGTGGTGGCTATTAGCCGTATTAATCGTCAGCAGCATTATCGGTCTGTTTTACTATTTACGGGTTATCTTAAGCATGCTGGAGAAAACTGAGCAGCGCAGTTATGTAGCGCCTGCCTCAGTACTGAATATTACAATTCTAGCGCTGATTTCATTAGCTGTAGTAGGGCTCGGTGTGTTCCCGGGACAATTGGCGCTGGTTATCCAGCAGATTATCATCTCCTAGTAACAGCCATAGCGATTAATTATTGCCCACGTCTCACTGGCAATCAATCAATGTGTATATTGGAACCTATAAAGGGCAGATATAATGAAGCTCTTTATATTTGCACAATAATGCTATCCCCTACACTAGTTGCGGCCAATCCAGGCGACACTGAGCATTGGCTGGATCTGACCTCTCCAGAGTCGCTCAAGCTGAATGGGATACATTGTTGTTTTTCTATGGGGTGATACTTTGCGTCGGTGGCTTGGGATTTATCGGCTATCTGGGCATGGTCTCGGAGCTTAAGTATCAGCAGTGGGGCCCGACAAATGCGAACATTGCCGTTGCCAATATCTCAGCCCTAGTCGACAATATTCCGGTGATGTTTGCTGTCCTGACGATGATGCCAGAGATGTCTGAGGGGCAGTGGCTGTTAGTGACATTGACTGCCGGAGTTGGCGTCAGCCTGCTTTCAATAGGTTCTACTGCCGGTGTGGTACTGATGGGAGCTTCCCAGGGAAAATACACTTTTTTAGCCATTTAAAATGGACCCCAGTGATAGCCCTGGGTTATTTTGCCAGCATCCTCACCCATGTGTGGATCAACAGTCATTATTTTTAGCCATTGCTGCCTGATGTAGATTATAGGAT
>MABF01000098.1:0-450 GCA_002163025.1 'Osedax' symbiont bacterium Rs2_46_30_T18 | reverse complement strand
TAGCGGTGCTTTACCTGCGAATCAGCAGGTTTAAGAACTACCGTTAAAGCTACTTCCAGCGCTGTTTATTCGGCATTTCAAGAGTGTATTAGCAGCCTGCTATCGCTCTATCCGCCCAAGATCTACGACACAGATGAACATTCAAGTTTTCAGTCTATTTAACATAATAATTATTATACGCACTGATATTTTTGTGTGATTCTGTTCTATTTTGAAGTTTCAAGCACAGCCAGCGCTTACTTCTTAAAGCTGCTTTTGCCCTGACTGACGAGCCTTTTACGCAAAAAAAAAGACATTCACAACGGCCCGCACTAGCCGCGACTAACGATTAATGCAGCTCAGTATCATGCTGAGATTTTCATTGCTCTTATGCCTGCTCTTTTAACGAACACGACAATCAAAAGCGATGTACTTTTCAACATCACTTATCTTTAAATGCTAAATGCCTCT
>MABF01000261.1 GCA_002163025.1 'Osedax' symbiont bacterium Rs2_46_30_T18 | reverse complement strand
TGCCTGGCGCTGCGGCCCTTTTATGGCATTACCTGCCCCCTCGGGCTGAGGGAGTTTGCAATGCTGTGCAAATATTTCGGCGAGTTTGTTTTGCACAACTTCTCCAGCCGGGCTGCTCTTGCCTATTTTTAAGTCTACATGTAATAGCAAGTGTTCACCGGTAGCCAGTAGTTTTCCACTATCGGGATGATACATGCTGTGGAACAAGTGCATCTTCTTCGGCCCCTGGGCGATGAGCTGCGTTTTAACTTCTAACGCTTCGCTCAATTTGATTTCGTCGATGTGACGAATATGCGTTTCCACGGTGAAGTAGCTCTGGCCGTTTTCGACATAGTCACTGTCGGCACCGACTATTTTCATGAAATTGTCGGTGGCTAAGCTCATAACATGCAAATAATTGGCCTCGTTCATATGGCCGTTGTAATCTATCCAGGCGGGTAAAACTTTGCCTGTATAAGTGCTAAGTGGCTGGCTAATGTCAGTTACTGTGACACTGCTAGGTGTCTGTTCTGCCAAGCGCTGATCATGCTCTTTGAGCATTTCACCGACCCCCCAGTTGGCATCTTTTTGCACCCGCATAATGCCGACTAAATTGTCATCGCGGATCCGCTCTAGCTCTCTAATACTGTGCATGCCCGATTGAGCATCAGATTGATCGGCAATTTTTTGTACCAGCTCATCGGTGAGTTCAGGGACATCCATCAACTTGGTCCAGGGCCAGGCCAGTGCCGGGCCGAACTGGCCGATAAAGTGCGCCATACCCGCTTCGCCACCGGCGATACGGTAAGTTTCAAACAGACCCATTTGCGCCCAGCGCAAGCCGAAACCAAAGCGGATAGCATCATCGATTTCTTCGGTAGTGGCGATATCATCTTTTATTAACCACAGTCCCTCGCGCCAGACGGCCTCAAGCAGTCTGTCGGCAATATGCGCATCGATCTCTTTGCGTACTAGCAATGCCTTCATACCGATAGCAGTAAGTAGCGTCTGAGCTTTAGCTACTGTTTCAGTTTTGTTACTGGCACTGGGTACTAGCTCTACCAGTGGCACTAAGTAAACCGGGTTGAAAGGGTGGGCCACCATTATTTGCCCTGGGCTACTGCTCTGCTGTTGTAACTCGCTGGGCTTAAAGCCGGAAGTAGAAGAGCCTATAATGGCATCTTGGCTGCAGAACTGTTGTACTTGAGCTAAGATTTTATGTTTTAAGTCCAGGCGCTCTGGCACACTTTCCTGAATCCACTGGGCATCGCGAACCGCCGTTTCTAGAGTGTCGCAGAAAACCAGCTGTCCTTCATCGGGCATAGCCACATCGGCAAGAGCCGGCAGTGAGCGTCGCGCGTTCGCCAGTACTTCTTCAATCTTGCGCACGGCATCAGGTGCCGGGTCAAAAACATTAACATCCCAGCCGTGTAATAAAAATCTGGCGACCCAGCCGCCGCCTATAACACCGCCGCCAATGCATGCTGCAATTTTTTTCATGGAGTCTATCTCTGCTAATTTATGAGGACGATGGCGCATGTTTTAACGTCTGCCATCGTCACTTGTTGCTAGTTATACAAGCTGCTGTTTAAGCAGATAGCGGGGCTCTTTTTACCAGCTGCATCTTTTCACGCACTTGTGCCGGGGTCATTAAAGTTGCACCCATGTTAGTGACGATAGTGGCAGCTTTTTCAACCAGCTGGGCGTTGGTTGCCAGCTGTCCTTTGGCCAGCCATAAATTATCTTCCAGGCCGACGCGAATATTACCGCCAGCGAGCATGGCCGCAGCGGCAAATGGCATCTGGTTGCGACCGATAGAGAAGGCGGAGAAAGTCCATGACTTAGGCAAGTTATTAACCATGGCCATGAAAGTATTTAAATCATCGGGGGCCCCCCAGGGAATACCCATGCACAGCTGAATCATCACTGGGTCTTCGATTATACCTTCATCTACTAACTGTTTGGCTAGCCAAACATGACCAGTATCAAAGGCTTCTATTTCCGGGCGAACCCCCATCTCGGTCATCATTTTACCCATGGCACGCAACATCCCAGGGGTGTTAGTCATCACATAATCGGCCTCGGCAAAATTCATCGTGCCGCAATCTAATGTGCATATTTCTGGCAGACACTGACGTATGTGCTCAACGCGCTCACTCGCTCCCACCATGTCGGTGCCAGCGAGGTTCAGTGGCAGTGGAGCCTCGGGACTGCCGAAGGTAATATCTCCGCCCATACCCGCCGTTAAGTTTAATACTACGTCGACATCAGAGTCGCGAACCCGCTCGGTCAGCTCACGGTACAGCGCGATATCGCGACTTGGTGCACCGGTATCCGGATCGCGCACATGGCAGTGTACTATTGCAGCCCCTGCTCTGGCGGCATCGATACAGCTCTCGGCGATTTGTTTAGGAGAGCGCGGCACCAGAGGAGAACGATCTTGAGAACTACCTGAACCTGTTACAGCGCAAGTGATAAAAGGGTTATTGTTAGCTTGTAATGACATGATGAAAATCCAATTTGTTGTATTTATAAGTGCATATTCTCATGCTAGTATCACAAATAGTTAACACTTTGCGTATTTTTTTGATAATTAGCGAAAATCTATAGCTGGAATAATAATGAGCCTTTTTGCCACTACTGATGTAACACTTAAGGTATTGATTTTACTGTTGCCACAATCTTCTCTAATGTCGTTAGCTGCTACTTTGGACACTATGCGGGCCGCCAACCGTATATCCGGGCGAAGATTATTTGACTGGCAAGTGACGACTTTAGAAGGGGAGCCTGCGAGGCTAAGTTGCGGACAAGAAATTCACCCGGATAAGAGCTTTAGCGCGCAGTGCAGTGGCGATTTGCTGATTTGTATCGCCGCCTTTGGTCATCAAAAACATATGCAGGCGCAGCAATTATCAGTATTTAAAAAGCAGGCAAAGCATTTCAGTTATATAGGCGCTGTTGAGTCAGGCAGCTGGATATTGGCCAGAGCAGGGTATCTACAGGGGCGTAGTGCCACAACTCACTGGGAGGATCTGGAGGATTTTCGCGACAGCTTTCCCGCCATTAACGTCAGGCCCGATCGCTACGTGATAGATGGAAAGTATTTCAGCACCGGTGGGGCGGCGCCGACCATTGATTTATTTCTGCATTTAATTCGCAGCCGCTATGGTCATACCTTGGCTTTAGAAGTCGCCAGTGTCTTTATCTATGACGGCAAGCACAGTGCAGATGTACCTCAGCCTTTGGTATCTCTGGGAGCTCTGCAGGAGAGCCAGCCGAAAATCAGCGCCGCTATCAGGTTGATGGAGAAGTATCTGGATAGCCCTCTGAGCACCGCCGAAATCGCTCGGCAACTGCATATGTCCAGTCGCAATTTAGAATTGTTGTTTCGCAGACAGCTCTCGACCAGCCCGCAGCGCTATTACAAGCGGCTGCGCTTGCAATCTGCCCGCAGATTAGTACTGGATAGCGCGCACAATATGCAGGAAATCGCGGTGCGCTGTGGCTTTAATTCTCTGGCGGCGTTCTCCAGAGAGTACAAACGTTTCTTCCAACTCAGTCCGCTGCAGTATCGTCGCCACTACTTTGACCGGGACAATTAAAGGGGCAATAAGAAGTTGCTGACTGTCTGGTACTTAATTACTGTAAACAGTGATAAAAAATACCGACAATTTAGACTGAACTGGTATCAATCGCCAGCAGTTGGCGCGATAATTTAAGTCCGCGTTTGGTCACTGCAACGTGTGAATTTGGAGCCAGAAAATGAAACAATCAATAGTACATGTCGCCATAGTTGTTAGAGATTATGACGAGGCGATAGACTTTTACGTTAACAAGTTACAATTTGACTTGATCGAAGACCAATATCAACCTGAGGAAGACAAGCGTTGGGTGGTTGTGGCTCCACCGGGTTCAAATGGGGTAACGCTTTTATTAGCACGTGCCTCTAAGGAAGAGCAGCACAGCTTTATCGGTAATCAAACCGGGGGCAGGGTGTTTTTGTTTCTAAATACTGATGATTTCTGGCGTGATTATGACCGGATGCTCTCCATTGGCATAAACTTTGTCCGACCTCCGAAAGAACAGGCCTACGGCACCGTCGCTGTGTTTGAAGACCTGTACGGCAACCTTTGGGATTTATTAGAGCTGAAGGAAGAACATCCGGTATTTTTAAGGGCGGTAGCGCAGATTAATCGCTAGCTTTTAGACAGCAGTATGCTCTCTATAGGCATAAACTTTGTCCGCCCAGCCGCGCCATAACACCAGGCCTACGGCACCGTCGCTGTGTTTGAAGACCTGTACGGCAACCTTTGGGATTTATTAGAGCTGAAGGAAGAACATCCGGTATTTTTAAGGGCGGTAGCGCAA
>MABF01000124.1 GCA_002163025.1 'Osedax' symbiont bacterium Rs2_46_30_T18 | reverse complement strand
TCCAAGGCTGCTGTTGCAAAAGGCCTCAATATTTTCGCAAGTAGACACTATATTAGATGTAAATGTACCTAAAATTAATAGTTTAGTGAAATTGTAAATTTAAAACTCTGTTTGTTACTTTCCCAGGCTAAAACTAACGGCTCACTGTTACCCAGAGATCTTGGCTATAAATCTGCTAACTTGTCTGGACTTTAAAGCTGGCCTGGGCCACTCAGTGGCGCCGGCGGAAAGAATTTTGGCCAGCCTTATCAGTGGTCGCTAAAGTGCTGATTTTACTTGCTGAATTAAAGATTGTCTGTTGACTATGGCGAATGATTAATAAAATAGCGGCTGCAGCAGAGGCTGTAGCTCAATCAAGTGTAGTGCATAGAAGTTAATCGGCAATCTGGGTGTAATTGTCGCTGGCGCTGGATCCAATAAAATGCCGAAAATGTGCCTGCAGTCAGATATTTGTCTCTGGGTCTATTGTCAGGCAAGATCGCACTGGGCTGTTTGTAGCTAACTGCAGTCGGCTTAAAAGAAACTTCAATCGTTCAATGGTGGCTACTGGTCCGGACAAATAGCGGTTATCTAGCAGGCCGGCAGCTATATAGAATTTTGCCCTATTGTGTTATTAAATTTGCAGTATCATGAGTAAACAAAAGACGGTAAAGTAGATGTCTAAGTTGGCAGTGGCAATCGCAGCTTGTTTGCATTTAGCCTGGCCAAGTGTTTTTGGTCGCTAGTAAGGCTGGGTTTGTCGCGAAATACGCCATCCCTGTTTCCTTTTAGGGAATTGACATGCTTTGCTGCTATTCTTTTGACCGCTTGAACCGCAAGAAAAATAAAGCGGATAAGGTCCAAGCTTTAATGCAAAGGAATCAGCACAAGATAGTCTCGGGCTGATATAATCTCATTGCTAGTGTCAGGTGTGGCTGTATATTAGGTTGTTACCTTAGTAAGAATTTTCAATTGATACCTAAGAGTAGCAATACTGAAACCTGTTATTTTTTGTAAATAGCCATCGTCTAATTTTATTTTATTTTGTTGAGGATCCATGAGTTTTCCAGAAATTCCGCTTCTAATTTATCCTTCTCTTGCCCGTCGTTATGGGGTTGAGGAATCACTGCTGTATTTTTTATGCACTCAGCTGTTAAGCACCAGTGCCGAAAAACCCCTGCCTGATAACAGCGCCATTGAGTGTCAAAGCAGTAATTTAATGCAAGTGATTTTGTCTAAAGCAAAATGGATTGCGCTGACGGATTTTTGGCATGAGGATAAGCTTGATCAATTAACGATCAGTTTGCATCGCCAGGGGGCGGTCTCAATTACCTGCGATGAAAACCAAGTAGTGATCAGTGAAATGGCCTCGAAAGCGACCAGCTCAGCCGATATCAGCCGCGTCAATAATGTCCAAGATGATTTGCCGGCAAGTTCATCGCGCTCGGCTTCAATGATGGCACCAACCTTAGTTACCGATCAGTTTGTGCCAGCGCAACCGGTTTTGGAAACACAGACAACACATTCCCTGCCTGTGTATGATGTACCTCCTGCGCCTCCAACCAGGCCTTTGCCTAAGCGTCAGAACTCGAGTCCTGTCAACAGCGTAAGGGCTGCTCAGACCAGAGATGGTTTTCGCAGTGACAACTTGCCTTTGGTTAATGATGGAAGAGTTCTCAAAGGTATAGGTCCAGCTCCCTCTTTTGGTGGTAGCACTGGGTGGAAAAAACGTTCCAGTGATGAACTACAGCAAGTCTTCGCCCAGCAGGAAGAAATAAATAAGCAATTGCAAAGTATGAGTATGGATTGGAAACCATCGAGCATGTTTTACACTAGCTTAACCCGCAATAATATCCCCCATGAATTTGCCAATAGTTGCCTGGATGAGTTTATGTTGTTTTATTGCGATAAAAATAAAAAAGAGCGCAGTTGGGATCAAAAATTTTTAGCGTGGGTGAAGCGGGCCTGGGTTAAAAAGCAAAGTAGCGAAAACAGGGCAGTAAGTTCACAAAAGCAAACAGGTTACAACCATGAAAACAGCCAAACAGATACTCGGGAAAAACGCAAACGCATTACGGCAGCAATCATGGACATCCACGACACCAACTGGTGACCCGCAACCCGAACAACCTCAAGCGCGACAAGTAGATATTAGTGCAAAAACTAAGACACTAATAAATATGGTCTTTACCCGGTTTATGGCTATTTATGGACATAAGTTTAAAAGCAGCTTTGAAACTGAGTCCGAGATGCGTATTGCCAAACGTGAGTGGGCTTTAAGCTTAGGTGATTACTCAGAAGCGGAGTTGGTTGCAGCTGTTAGTCTCGCCAAAGAAACTTTGGCCTGGGCCCCAAGTATCGCTGAGTTTATTCAAATATTGCAGCAGCTCGATGATGCCTTTGGTTTTCCCCATGTTCAGCAAGCCTATCGCGAGGCCTGTTTTCACGCCTTGAAACCTAGCTCGCATAACTGGAGTCATCCGGTTGTCTATCATGCCGGTCGAGATACTGGCTGGTTTGAATTGCGCAGCGAAGAGGAAAAGCACAGCTTTCCGCAATTTCGCTACAGTTATGAAATAATATGTCGACGCTTTCGGCAGGGCGAAATACTCGAGCAGCCGATACCCGTCGCTATCGAAGACAAGCAAGCCACCACTCTTTTTACATTTATTAATCAATGGGCTGTAGAGCAGAACCTGACACCTGAGCAGGGGAGTTCACTGTTGTATTACATGACTAAAGCCAAAGGCACTAAGGCCAGGGCTAACTTCAAG
Organism: 'Osedax' symbiont bacterium Rs2_46_30_T18; assembly: GCA_002163025.1. Classification (GTDB taxonomy): domain Bacteria; phylum Pseudomonadota; class Gammaproteobacteria; order Pseudomonadales; family Balneatricaceae; genus Rs1. The sequence continues at coordinate 28,553 of MABF01000124.1, read as the reverse complement.
GCAAAATCGCAGCAAAAAGTCGATAAGCTAGGACTACAGATACAGTTGCCTGAGTAATATCTGCTGTTATATTAGTTGCCATGCACAACTGGAAATAGGCGGGTGAATACGCAAATTTACTGGAAAAAATTGGCCTTTCGATGGCTTAAACGTTAGCATAGCGGGTCAGATTTTAGGGTCAAAATGCTGTTTTTGTCCACGCAAAATTACTATCTTAGGTAACATACATTTATGAGCTATCAAGTTCTTGCCAGAAAATGGCGACCAAAACAATTTACCGAGATGGTCGGGCAAGGGCATGTCCTCAAAGCGTTAGTAAATGCTCTGGATGATAATCGTCTTCATCATGCCTATCTCTTCACCGGAACCCGCGGTGTCGGTAAAACCTCAATCGCCAGACTTTTTGCCAAAGCTTTAAATTGCGAGCAGGGGGTGTCTTCAACACCTTGCGGTAGTTGTAGTGCCTGCTGTGAAATCGCCGAGGGTCGCTTTGTAGATTTAATAGAAGTAGACGCGGCTTCCAGAACCAAAGTTGAAGACACTCGTGAATTATTAGAAAATGTCCAGTACGCACCGACCCGAGGCCGTTTTAAGGTCTATCTGATCGATGAAGTGCATATGTTATCGAAAAGTTCATTCAATGCACTGCTGAAGACCTTAGAAGAACCCCCTCCGCATGTGAAATTTTTATTGGCAACGACCGATCCACAAAAGTTGCCCGTGACCGTTTTGTCGCGCTGTCTGCAGTTTAATCTCAAAAATATGATTCCGCAGCGCATTGTGGAACATTTAAGCAGTGTCTTAACAGCCGAGCAGATCCCCTTCGAAGAGGCGGCACTATGGCTGTTGGCCAGATCGGCCGATGGGTCAATGCGAGATGCTTTGAGCTTGACTGACCAGTCTATTGCCTTTGGTGCGGGGACTATCAATGAAGCTGATGTACGGGTGATGTTGGGTACAATTGACTTAGGCTTAGTGTATGAGTTATTGAAGGCGCTGGTGGCGGGGGATGGCCTGGCGCTGATGAATAACGTAGCAGATTTGGCGCAATTCTCTCCAGATTACCACAATGTTCTGGGGGATATTGTCAGCTTGTTGCACCGTATTGCTATCGCTCAGACTGTACCAGCTGCCCTGGATAATAGCATGGGGGATAAGCAGCAAGTCACAGAGCTTGCCAGACAGCTAAGCGCGGAAGATGTGCAGTTGTTTTACCAGATAGCCTTGATGGGCCGCAAAGATTTACCTTTTGTTCCCGATGCGCGTGAGGGGCTGGAAATGACTTTGATGCGCATGTTGGCGTTTAGGCCAGCGCAGAGTCAGCATCTGCAGACTAAGACCTTGTCAGCAGGTTCGCACCCTCAAGAGCCTCAATCAGAGATGAATTCTCAGCCAGTTGCATCAGTGGCTAGTGGAGTCGATAGTCAAGTTGTTGAATCCAGTATGAATTTATCTGCTGTAGATGAGCCTGTGGAGTTGGCGGTTGTGCCTGCACCGCTCGAAAAAAAACTTGATAGTGCATTGCTGGCAGCGCCTGTAGAGACTCAAGTGCCCGGGGCTATTGTAGCCGTTAGCGAAACGATCGTTGATGCTCAGGCTCAGTCAGCACAAGTGGCCAATATTAATCAGTCAACAGCTACAGCTGCCGTTATTGAAAACTCTCCAACAGTACCGGTCGTTAATACAGAAATGACAGAACCTTTAGTCGCTTCCCCTGTAGTTGGCGATCTAAACACAGAAAAAAAAATTGACACAGCTGCGTTGGAGGCGCCAGAAGCAGAGCCAATGCCTGCTGAAAATACTCGCACTGTGCCTAAGCCAGAGATCACAGGCTCAGCTGACGATGTTGCTCCATGGGAAGATGATTATCAGGCCTATCAGCAAAGCACAGCTGTAGAAGTTGCTGGCGTTACCATCGCAGAGGCAGCGCCAGTTAGCGAAAATTTAAGTGCGGTGAATCAAAGTGCATCCAGCCAGATTAATATCAGCAAATTCCTGGATCCAGCTGTTACAGACTTTGCAGAGCTTGGCTTAGAAGATTGGCCCGCTTTGGTTGGGGCAATTGGTTTTACCGGGATGACTGCGCATATTGCAGAAAATTTATCTCTGGAGTCCATAGAGGGCACAAAGGTAGAGTTTAATGTCTCAAAAGTGCAAAAAAACGTATTGGATTCAACTCAGCGCGATAGGATTCAAACTATGTTGAGTCAGTATTTTAACCGAGAGATAACTGTCGGCTACGCAAGTCAGCAGAGCACCCGAGAAACCCCGTGGCAATGTTTTGAGCAGTTGCGGGCTAAGCGATTAAGGCAGGCGATCACTAGTTTTCAAGCGGATCAAGTAGTACAGCAGTTGGTTTCTGTATTCAGTGCACAAATTGATCGATCATCAATTATGCCAGTTGACTAAACTACAGCTGAGCGATGAATAAATTTTAAGAGTAGAGTGAATATCATGTTTAAAGGTGGAATGGACGGTATCATGAAGCAGGCTCAGCAGATGCAGGCTGAGATGCAAAAAGCCCAAGAGGTCGTTGCCAATATGGAAGTCGGCGGAGAGTCCGGGGCTGGGCTGGTAAAGATCGTCATGAATGGTCGGCACGATGTGAAAAGTGTCAATATAGATCAAAGTTTGATGCAGGAAGATAAAGAAATTTTAGAAGATTTGATTGCCGCGGCAGTCAATGATGCGGTGCGTAAAGTCGAAGCGCACTCTCAATCTGAAATGGGTAAGGCAGCCGGAGGCATGGGCCTTCCGCCTGGCTTTAAGATGCCGTTTTAGGTATGTCTCTCTCCCCGTTAATCCAGCAGCTGATCAGTGCATTGCGCTGCCTGCCTGGTGTAGGTCCAAAATCGGCGCAACGTATGGCATTTCATTTGTTGGAGCGCGAGCGTGATGCAGCCCTACTGTTGTCTGATATATTGCGTACAGCAGTCACTGATTTGGGCAGGTGTGAGCATTGCTCGACGTTGAGCGAAACTGCTCTCTGCCCGCTCTGTGCTGATCAAAGTCGTAACCAGAAGCTACTGTGCGTGGTAGAGACGCCAATGGATGTGTTAGCGATAGAGCAAACTGGCGGCTTTAATGGCTTGTATTATGTGTTAGGTGGTCACCTCTCACCGTTGGACGGTGTTGGGCCAGACGATTTAGGTATTGATAAGCTGGTTCAAAGGCTGTTGCAGGAGCAGGTAGACGAACTTATCCTCGCGACCAACCCAACAGTTGAAGGCGAAGCTACTGCCCATTATATTGCCGAGCAGCTCCAGGATTTAGCGATAAAAGTTTCTCGTATCGCTCATGGAGTACCTGTAGGCGGTGAGCTTGAATATGTAGATGGTGGTACTTTAGCGCACGCCCTGGCAGGTCGCAGAGCAATATAAAAAGGCCAGGCTAAATTGGCTTCGGTTTTACTAGGTAAAATATGCAAAAAAAGACTTACGATTGGCAGCAACTTGAGCACAGTGCGCTCACACCGATATATGTCAATAGCAACGAAGAGTTGCAAAAGCGCTGTCAGCATTGGTTGACGTTGCCAATGATAGCGATAGACACTGAATTCCAGCGGGTAGATACTTTTTATCCGATTGCCGGTTTGATTCAGATTGGCGATGATCAGCAGTGTTACTTGATCGACCCTTTAAAAATTACTGATTACCAACCGCTGGCGGAATTATTCCAGGCCAACTCAGTGCTGAAAATCATTCATGCCGGCAGTGAAGACTTGGAGTTGTTTAAGCAATTAATCGGTGTCCTACCTAAGCCCTTATACGATACCCAGATAGCGGCTGCTTTTCTCGGCTGGGGTTTCACTATGGGGTTGCAGCGCTTGCTGGAGCATACATTGCAGATCACAATAGGTAAGGCCGAGACAACTTCAAACTGGCTGCAGCGGCCGTTGACAACCAAGCAAGAGCTCTATGCAGCCTTGGATGTGGCTTATCTTGCTGAAGTTTGTCAGCAGCAGATCAAGCAGATGCAGGATCGTAATTGTTACCCCTGGTTTTTAGAGGACAGTGTCAGGAATCTGACAGTACTTGAAAGTGTTGATGATGATCTTGAGAGTGATAACTATTACCTGCGTTTTAGTCAGCTGTGGAGCGTAGCTGACTACAAGTTAGTCGCCTTGAAAGAGTTGTCTCGCTGGAGAGAAAATGAGTGTCGAATCAGAAATATGCCGAGAAACTGGCTGCTGAAAAATCAGACCATCATCTCTATTATCAATAACTGGCCAGGTAATACTGCAGAGTTGGGTAAAGTAGAGGATATGCGCAGCAAAAATATCCGTGAAGACGGAGCGGCTATTTTGGCAATCCTGGATGCTGCAAAAGAGCGCCTGAGTGAATCGGGTGAGGTTCAGAAAATAAACAAGCCTATAGACCCGGTTTGGAATAAGCGTTTCAAAAAAATCCGTCAAATAGCAGTGGCTGCTGCGCAGGAGCAGGGGATAGCAGTAGAGATTCTGGTGCGCAAGAAAGATTTAGAGGCGCTAGTGAGAACCCGACAGTTGTATGGGGAATACCGTATTCCCGATGGGTTGAAGGGTTGGCGGGAGCAGTTGATAGGCGATCAAGTACTGGATCTGATGCGTCAGTTTGAGAAATAGCCTCAACGTGATAGAGTTTTCGGTGGTGGATTTATAACCGCTGTTAAGTTAGAGAAAACATAAATAGCACTATTTCTTGTGTTATGTAACTAGAAATAAAGTATGAAAATTATATCGATATATAAAAGTTCACGTAAAGACGAGATGTATCTCTACGTAGAGAAGGCTGATAAATTAGCTAAAGTACCTAAAAACTTGATGCAAGTATTTGGTGCCGCGATTCACGTTATGGATATGCCGTTGAAGTCAGATCGTCAATTGGCTAGGGTGGATACAAAGTTGTTATTATCAGAGCTGGCTGCAAAAGGTTTTTATTTACAGATGCCGCCACCTAAAGAAGATTATATGCTGGATTTACATCAAGATAGACCAACGACAGGTGTTAGGTAGTTTGTTAAAGATAGAAGGCCGGATAGTATAATGGCACAGCAAGTATTTTGGCAGCGTAAAAGCTTACAGCAAATGACCAGTACTGAGTGGGAATCACTCTGTGATGGTTGTGCACTGTGTTGCCTGCAAAAAGTTGAAGACGATGAAACCCTTGAAGTGCATTACACTTCGGTGGTTTGTCATTTATTGGATAAAACCAATTGTCATTGCACTCAGTATAAAGATCGCAGTCGATTAGTGCCTAACTGTGTAAAGTTGCGACCGCAAGATGTGGTGGACTTTCACTGGTTACCGCCGACTTGTAGCTACCGGCTGATTAATGAAGGTAAAGATCTGCCTCACTGGCATCCACTGGTCACAGGTCAGGCTGACTCGGTAATCAAGGCGCATGCGTCAGTATTGAGTGTCTATGAAGTCACAGATAAAGAAATTGAAGACGATCAATTGATCGATTATGTACTGCTCTAGTACATGCCTGCCAAAAGTTATAATTGCTGTGTGTAGCCTGGGGTTGCCGCAGCGGTCATAGCGACATCTATCTATTCATTATAATTTAATTTAATGCTTCTTTTGCATGCTAGTGATTGCTGATTGCTTGTGGCTATTTTTTCTTACGTTTATTTTTTAAAATATAGGTAGCAGGTTTTTCTGGGTGGCAGTGCGGGGATGGACTTGCTAACAAGCGGCTATCTGCTTGAGGCTGTGGATAAACTGCCAGCTCATGGAGCTGGCAGTTGGGCTAAAACTAAATTGAGCTATTAGTCTTTGTTAGCCATCTGCGCTTTGATTAGATCGCCGATTGTAGTTGGACCAGCGGTCTTAACTTCAACGTTGCGAACAGCTGCAATAGCAGCTTTCTCGTCAGCTTGATCTTTAGCACGTACAGAAAGAGTGATGTTGCGGTTGCGACGATCAATGTTAGTGATCTTAGCTTCTACAGAATCGCCTACTTTCAGTGCAGTAGATGCATCTTCGATGCGCTCAACACTGATTTCAGATACTTTCAAGTAACCTTCGATGCCTTCAGCAAGTTCGATTACAGCGCCTTTAGCGTCAACAGACTTCACGCTACCAGTAACGATAGTGTTCTTGTCGTTGGTTGTAACGTACTCGGCGAATGGATCGCTATCCATCTGCTTGATACCCAGAGAGATGCGCTCTTTTTCTGCGTCGATTGACAAGATGACAGCTTCAACTTTGTCGCCTTTCTTGTATTCGCGCAGTGAAGCTTCCGGATCGCCTTCCCAGCTGATGTCAGACATGTGAACTAAGCCGTCAAGTTCATTTTCTAGACCAACAAAGATACCGAAATCTGTGATTGTCTTGATAGAACCAGAAACTTTATCATTAGTTGCATACTTCTCAGAGAATGCAGTCCAAGGATTAACAGTACACTGTTTGATACCTAGAGAGATACGACGACGCTCTTCATCAACATCTAAGATCATCACTTCTAGTGATTCACCGATCTGTACAACTTTAGATGGGTGGATGTTTTTGTTAGTCCAAGACATTTCTGAAACGTGGACTAGACCTTCAACACCATCTTCGATTGAAGCAAAGCAGCCGTAATCAGTAAGGTTAGTGATTTTAGCTTGTACTTTAGAGCCAGCAGGGTAGCGGTTCTTGATAGCTTCCCACGGATCTTCAGAAAGTTGCTTAAGACCAAGAGAGATACGACCTGACTCTTTGTCGAACTTAATGATTTTAACTGAAATTTCATCACCAGGGTTAAGCATTTCACTTGGGTGAGAGATGCGCTTCCAAGCCATATCAGTGATATGTAGAAGACCGTCAACACCGCCTAGATCGATGAATGCACCGTAGTTAGTAAGGTTCTTAACGAAACCTTTAGCCGTCTGGCCTTCTTCTAGAGAAGCTAAAATTTCATCGCGCTGTGCACTGTTTGCTTCTTGAAGCACGGCACGACGTGAAACAACGATGTTGTTGCGTTTAGGATCAAGCTTGATTAGTTTGAAGTCTAGCTCTTTACCTTCCAGATGATCAACGTCACGTACTGGGCGTACATCTACCAATGAACCTGGTAAGAAACCCTGGATGTTATTAACGTTAACAGTGAAACCACCTTTAACTTTACCGTTGATGAAACCTTGTACAGTTTCTTCAGCGTCAAATTTAGCTTGTAGTACTTCCCAAGCTTCAGCGCGTTTCGCTTTTTCGCGAGAAAGTTTAGTCTCACCGAAGCCGTCTTCAACAGATTCTAGAGATACTTTAACGCTATCACCGATTGAAATTTCTAGTTCGCCAGCATCGTTAATGAATTGAATACGTGGAATAACCGCTTCAGACTTAAGTCCAGCGTGTACGGTAACCCAGTCGCTATCGATGTCAACAACTTCACCAGTAACTAAAGTACCTGGTTTCATATCGAGTGTTAGAAGAGATTCTTCAAACATGTCAGCAAAGCTTTCGCTCATGAAAATGTCCTGTTTTTGGGCCGCGGTCCAGGCATAAATATTTATGCTTAGATCCGAGCACATAACCTATATCACCAGCGATACAGGGTCAGATTAAAAGGAAAAAGTAATACATTCAAAGGCTGGTTAATGTATGTTTTCCTAGATTATGGATCGCGCATTATACAGTAATATTTCGCTGCTGGGTAGCTCTGTTGCGATGCGTTTTATCTGTTTTGTCTGTTTTTCAGTATTTTTTTTGGGTGTTTTTAGAAGGGTACAGCTGTTTTAATCATCGATAGACTAATTGCAGTGAGTGGAGCTTTAGAAGAGATATAACTTTGAGTTTGAAAATTTTGCAGAGCGTCAAGCTATTGAGCTCTGCAAATGCAGGGAATTAACCAGCATCGCCCAAGTTTTTATCCAGCTGGGCACGTAGAGCGTTTTGGCAGGGGCTCATTACTGAGTCCAGGTCTTTACGCAGGCGATCTGGTAGGCGCACGTTTTCTATGCCGCGAAATTTCCTGGCAAGTAAATTGAATTCTTTAGAACTATTAGCGGCAAGCTCAATACCATCACCTATACAAAAAGCGTATCCTGGCAGATATTCTGCCGCTAATTTACTGCGCTGGACTTTTGTTACCATTAGACGGTTGCGCATGATATAGGCGCGGTACTCCAGAGAGCTGGCGGCTGCCATGATTTCGATTTGCATAGTGGTAAAGCGCTCGGCATCTTCAGAGTCCAGTAAAAACGTTTTAACTTGCATCTCGACCTCGGCCATTTCGTCTTTTAAACGCAGCGGTGCAAAGCGTAGATTGGTCGATTTGTACTCTTCAAGTTCGGCAACCTTACCGCTTAAACCTTTTACTTGCTCTTTAAGTCGAATAATTTGAATGCTGAGTGTTAAGTTTTCTTTTTGTAAGGCTTTTACTACTTTACGTGAGGGAACCAGATTCTGCTGCTGCAGCATAATAGTAGGCTTAAGGGCCTCCTTTTTGTTACCGTTATCAGCTTTGTATCTGTCGCCGACCAGCATTTCACCGACACCGCCGAGTTTCTCAGCGTTCTCATTGGTTTTACTCTGTAGTTTTGTATAGGCGAAATAGCCACCGCCACCCAGTAGGGCGACGACAACAACGGTAAGGACTGCAATAATAATCGGTTTTTTTTTCGAACTCATATCGGGATGTATTAGCTCTTAGTTGGCTGTAATTTTTTATAATCGATCAGAATACGCACGCTCTCTGTTAAAATAGCCTTGTTTTCAGGTGCGATCGGTCTTCCCAATTTATCTTTCTCCAAAATCTCTTCCAATTCAACCAGAGACTTTACTGCGGGCAAATTGGCTGCTTGTCTGCGTTTATTCTCTGCATCTAACAGCCACTGCTCTTCATTCTCAAGGTTATCTTTGTATTTGATTCGATTTAAAGAAATTACGGTATTGTCACGTAGGTTGGCCCGGTGAGATATTTTCTCTTTCATATAGTCAAAATCGCCGAGCCTTTGAGTGCGACTGAGGTTGAGTTGCTGCATTTGATCAAATAATACCGACCTGTTGAACTGGCTGAAACCTTGCACTGCAGATACTCTGTCCCATGGAAGGGCATGTTCTAGCGCGCTCTCTCCATACTCTTTTGCATCCAGGAGCGCCGGAAGGGCTATATCAGGCACTACACCTTTGTTTTGTGTACTCTCACCGGAGATTCGATAAAATTTTGCATGAGTTAGCTTCAGCTGCCCATGTTTTAGTGGGGTCAGCGTTTGCACGGTTCCCTTGCCGAAAGTTTGATTGCCAATGATGACACCGCGGCGGTGATCCTGGATAGCGCCTGCGAAAATTTCCGAGGCGGAAGCACTCTGACGGTTGACAATCACTGCCAGTGGGCCGTCATAAGCTTTATAGGGGTTATTGTCTTCATAGGGAGCTACCTGGCCGTTAGAAAACTTAATCTGCACTGTTGGTCCTGTGCGTAAAAATAGACCTGTGAGTGAGTTTGCCTCTTGCAGCGCTCCACCGCCGTTATTTCGCAAATCAATGATTAAGCCATCGATACGCTCTTGTTTAAGCTCTTCTATGAGTATCGCAACGTCTCTGGTGGTACTTTTATAATCCCTGTCACCTCTTTGAGCAGCGGCGAAGTCAATGTAAAAAGTTGGGATGTCTATCACTCCAATTTTATATTCTTTACCTTCTACACGGGTGGTGATTACTTTCTTTTGCGCCGCTTGTTCTTCCAGTTTTACTTTGTCTCTGGTGATGGAAATGACTCTTCTCTCCAGCGATTTACTGCCGCTGCCCACGAGCTCTAGTCTGACTACAGTGCCTTTCTTACCGCGGATTTTCTGTACTACATCGTCGAGACGCCAACCGATGATATCAACGATTTCTCCCTGTTTGCCTTGACCGACACCGACAATTTTGTCATTGGCTTTTAGCTTTCCTGTTTTGTCTGCGGGGCCTGAGGGGATCAGTCTGACAATTTTTGTGAACTCGTCCTCGGTTTGCAGTACCGCGCCAATTCCCTGCAGAGACAAGCTCATGTTAATTTTGAAATTCTCTGAGCTTCGCGGTGAGAAATAGGCGGTATGCGGATCGTATAATCTGGTTAAGTTGTTGACGTATATTTGAAATACGTCCTCACTATTGGTCTGTTTGACGCGCTTGATTTGATTGTTATAACGTTTTATCAACTTTGCTTTAGCGTCAGTATTGGTTTCATCATCTAAAGTAAGATTGAGTACAGAGCTCTTTAAGCGTTTGCGCCAGAGGTCATCCATTTGCGTTGCTGTTGTAACCCAGGGAGACTTTTCCCGGTTAGTTTCGAAGGATTCATTTAAAGTGAAATCGAACTTTTTAGCGGACTCTAATCTATTGATCGCATATCCAACCCGCTCCATTATCCGTTGCTGCAGACGATTGTAAATAGTATAACCACTGGTCACTTTGCGGTTGTTTATCTCGTCATCTAAGCGGTAGCGCAGCGCCTCGAACTCTTTGATATCTGACTGGTAGAAATAACTGCGTGAGGGGTCCAAAGAACTGATGTAACTATCCAGAAGGCTGCTTGAGAGGGCGTCGTCTATTTTTATTTTATTGTAGTGCTTGCGACTAAGCGATTTAACTATTTCTTTTATAGTGGATGAGTGAATTTTTTCAGCAGATAAAGTTGCCACACTCAGATCAGTTTGCGCCAGAGAAATAACAGGAAGTAGTAACAGAGGTGTAAATGCAAATCTTAAATATTTAATCATATATAGATCTTCTGAGTTAATTTATCTTTCGGGAGAGTACGCTGATTTGTACCTGCTTAGAGAGAGTAATTTTTTGTTAGTTCCACACATTGCTTAATTCAGTGTAGCGATACCTTGGAATATTGTAAAATCTTAACTAAATTTATATCTGACAGACGCTTAGAGATACAGTGTAAATTCAAATGCTTTGATTGATTTGTGCAGATCTGATCAAATTGCTGGACGAATAAAGTGATAAGGCGACTAAAATATGGCAATTATTACTCACTTGCGCATAATGTGCAGTTTTCAGCGTAATCGTATTAGGAGTTCTCATTGTCAGTATTGCCGCCGAGCAAGATAAAGCACTATTCTAAGCTTATTAAACTAAAAATTATTCCTTTGTTGTTATTGCTTACAGTACTACAAGCTTGCTCAGAAAATAGTGAGGAAGCTGCATTTCGGGCATCTCTGATTGATAAGGCTCTCAACGATGAAAACGCTAAATTAGGGGCTGCCTTTTTAGAAAAAAATAAGCAGCGTGAAACTGTCGTCACTATGGCTTCGGGAATGCAATACCTGGTTATGGAGTCGGGCACTGGTGCGCGTGCGACAATGCAGGATTCAGTGGAAGTTCACTACCGGGGACAACTGGTGACAGGTGAAACCTTTGACAGTTCAATAGAGCGGGGTAAATCGTCAGTCTTTCCACTTAAATCTGTAATCCCGGGATGGAGACAGGCGCTTTTAAATATGCGTGTCGGAGATAAGTGGGAAATTTATCTGCCGGCTGAACTCGCTTATGGATCGCGAAGTCCATCCGAGTTAATAGCGGCTAATTCAGCCTTAATATACGAAATACAATTATTGGCAATAATAGGTGGAAAGCGTGCACAAAACTCAGACGATTAATCAGTTAATATCCTTTATTAAAGCTGCTGTAACTCCTTTTCACGCTGTCCGGCAAATGGTTGTCGAACTTGAAAAGGCCGGTTTTAGCGCTTTGGATGAAAAGCATAGCTGGGAGCTGGTCGAGGGTGGCAAGTATTACACTACCCGCAATGGATCGAGCATTGTTGCCTGGCAGATGCCCGATGGGCGAGATGTCGTTGACAGCGGCATGAGAATGATAGGTGCGCATACTGACTCACCTTGTCTGAAAGTACAGCCAAACCCTGAGATTGAAAAGAATGGTTATTTGCAATTAGGGGTGCAGATATACGGCGGTGTATTGTTAAATCCTTGGTTTGATAGAGATTTATCTCTGGCTGGGCGAGTAACTTATCGAGACGCGCAAGGTGCAATGGCCTCTTCCCTGATCAATTTTGAAAAAGCCGTGGCGATAGTACCTAGCTTGGCTATTCATTTGAATCGAGAGGCCAACAGTGGTTTTAAGATTAACCCGCAAACCATGGTTACCCCTATCATGGGGCAGACACGGCAAGGGGATAAGCAGGAACAATTTGATTTAAGAGCGCTGCTCAAAGAGCATTTATCAGAACAGGGGTTGCAAGTAGATCGGGTATTAGATTTCGATCTGAGTTTTTACGATGTGCAGGGGGGGGCTACTGTCGGGCTAAACGATGAGTTTTTCGCCTCGGCGCGCCTGGATAATTTGCTTAGCTGTTTTATGGGCCTACAGGCTCTTTTAACAGCGGATTCTATGCAGGGCATGTTGTTAGTGTGTAATGATCACGAGGAAGTAGGTAGTGTGTCGGCGGTCGGGGCGCAGGGGCCTATGTTGGAGCAAGTGCTGAGTAGAATGACAGGTACAGCGGAGCGAAAAAGCAGAATGATCGCCAATTCAATGCTTATATCTGCAGATAATGCCCATGGGGTGCACCCTAATTTTGCAGACAAGCACGATGCCAGGCATGGGCCTGTGTTAAATGCGGGCCCGGTAATTAAAATCAATGCTAATCAGCGCTACGCCACTAATGATATTACCAGTGCAATGTTCAGGCAGTTTGCAGCAGAAGTTGAGACACCAGTACAAGCTTTTGTGGTCAGAGCTGACATGGGTTGCGGTAGCACTATAGGGCCTATCACAGCCGCTGAACTAGGTGTCAAAACACTGGATATTGGTGTGCCACAATTTGCTATGCACTCAATTAGGGAGTTGGCTGGTTGCGCTGACGTGGTAAATACCATCGAAATATTTAAATGTTTTCTCAATCAGCCGCAAGTTTAAACAGCAAGTCTGTCAGATAGCCTGTCTTGGTCGAGGTTCTCTGACAGTTGGCTAGCGTCAATGAAACGCGCAGTTTAGGTTGCGCGATTATTTTTACTATTGCCTATCAACCAGTCAGGCGTTGAGCTGGACAGGCGGCAGCACTGGATGGCTTTATTCTCGCAGTTAAAGGTGGTTGCCTGTATCTAGGTGAGCTAGCCATAAACACTTCCCATACATCCAGTACAAAGTGCATATAAGTATTACAGTTCTGGCACTTGAAAATTTGGCTCCCAGTCACTTCGCTAAGCAATAGCAGGTCACTGTGTGGGGGGCTTGCATTGTATAGTTGTTGGCACAGCCGGCAGCACTGATTCATAAAAACATTCCTTGTTTTGTCAGTTAAAATGCAGCAATAGCAAGTAGCTCTCAATGAACAAGATTAACTTGGAACAGTTAACGGATAGCGATCAGAAAAATATACCTAAATTGCAATGACAGGTTAAAACAGTTTATAGAATATAGGGCTATTAGTGGCAAAGTAGGATAGGTTAATTTCCTAAAAAACTGGACTTTTTCACTTTCTTAGAAGCAGTTGAAGCACGGCATAGAAAAGCCGTGCATTAATATTAACTTATTATAAGCCAACCAAACTTTCTGTTATTTTATCTGTGCAGATTTCTCTAAAAAAGTATCTTTAGCCCGGCCCCAGACTCCATTGTCAATGTCGTTCAGGGTTTTCAGGGTCGGCATTAACTGACTGCAAAAATCCTCGCTGCTCTCCTTGGGGAGAAGAGAGGGCAGGTGGTCAATGGCCACTAAACTGACATCGGCGCTGTTCTCCAATAGCACGGTGGGCTGATTAAAGCTGGTGCACTGGGAATAGATAGGCAGCGGGTTATATTCGCCAAAAGGGTCACAACTAACATCGCATATAACTTGCAGTTTACCGGTTTTTTCTGCGAGCATTTCCCGGGTGATAAACGGTGGGATCATTTGCTGGATAAAGACACAGTTAACAAAGATATCGTGCTCTAATATTTCCGTAAAAGGCCCGCCTTCAGCAGTTTCTGCGGCATCCCATGGGCTGACTTCAATACCTAAAGCAGTTGCTAAATCCAGTGCCCCGGTGCCGCAGCGTCCCCTGGCACCAATGATAATGATTTTAGGCTTTACTGACAGTTGCTCCAGCTGAGTGCGTATTTGCGCCAATAGGGCCTCTCGGTCAGGATAAGAGCTTAACGGGCCTAACTCAGTACCATTTTGCTTGGCAATCCAGCTCAGTACAGATACGGCGCAACCGCTGTATCCTGCCCAGTAACCAAATGCAGCGACTCTTCTACCGTCGGGATTGACCAAAAATTCAATGTCATACAAAGTGCCATTGCCGCGGGTAAACCTCCCCAGAACCTCCTGCCATCCCTGTTGCTCTTTATAGGCGTGGGCGAATTGAATATGGCGGTGAGTTAAGGGGAACGTAACTTGGGCACTAAATTCTTTTAGACCTAAGATGATTGCATCTTCGGGTGCGCTATCTTGCCAGCTGTGAGCCGCTACAATTTCGCAGCCGATCTCAGCATAGTCATCGATACTGAAAATTCTTTGTGGGCAGTGCTCTACGGTGATTTTAAATCCCACAGCTAATAATTGTTCGGCGTGCTGGGGGGGGAGTGCTGTGCGCTCTTCCAGAGGTTTAGTTTCGGCGCGTAACCAGAGGTGAACTGTCATTTTCGATCCTGTTGTTATTTCTGTTTTAGCGCAGCATAGCTACAGTGTTGCCTGCTGTCTATGGGGGATATTAAAATTTATCGGACTGGGTTAAAAGTCGAAATAAAAGTCTTATATTTGCAATAATAAAAGTTAATTTTACTGTTGTTGGCATGTTTAGTGCTGTTTGAGGCAAGAACAGAAAAATAGATAATTAATGCACTAAATTATGCCAGTAAATTGCACCGTTTTAGCCCGGTTAGATTTATAGGCACTTATTTGGTGCGCAATCAGGATAATATACGTGGAAAATTTAACAGTAGCTGTTAACAATTTGGTGCAAAGCACTAATACTTTTTTTGTGCTGTTTGGCGCCATTATGGTCTTTGCCATGCACGCGGGTTTTGCTTTTTTAGAAGTTGGCACAGTACGCTATAAAAATCAGGTCAACGCACTGGTAAAAATCATTACTGACTTTGCCTTTTCTGCACTGGTATATTTCTTTATCGGTTATTGGATCGCCTATGATATCAATTTCTTCCTGGACGCAAAAACGTTGTCCCAGGCCAGTGGCTACAGCTTAGTAAAGTTCTTTTTCTTGATGACATTTGCCGCTGCTATACCGGCAATTATCTCCGGGGGAATCGCCGAGCGGGCAAAATTCTGGCCTGCTCTAATGGCGGCATCCGGCTGCGTTGCAGTTCTCTACCCGGTGATTGAGGGTATTGCCTGGAATGGTAATTGGGGGGTGCAAGCCTGGTTTGAAACCACCTTCTCGGCACCGTTTCATGATTTTGCCGGCTCTGTGGTTGTGCACGCAGTGGGTGGCTGGATAGCCCTTGCTGCAGTGTTGCTGCTAGGTAATCGTAAAGGGCGCTATCGCAATGGACGTCTGGTTGCATTTCCACCTTCCAATATACCCTTTCTGGCGCTGGGAGCTTGGTTGTTGTCTATAGGCTGGTTCGGTTTTAATGTGATGTCGGCGCAAACCATAGAGGGGATTTCAGGGCTAGTAGCGATGAATACTTTAATGGCGATGGTCGGCGGTATTGTCGCCGCGTTAATTGTCGGGAGAAATGATCCAGGATTTATTCACAATGGACCGTTAGCGGGCTTGGTTGCTGTGTGTGCTGGTTCTGATGTGATGCATCCATTAGGTGCGCTGATGACTGGAGCAATAGCCGGGGCGCTGTTTGTCTGGCTGTTCATAGTGCAGCAGAAAAAGTGGAAAATTGACGATGTATTAGGTGTTTGGCCGCTGCATGGGGTCTGTGGGGTATGGGGTGGTATTGCCGCGGGAATCTTTGGTTTAGAGTCGTTCGGTGGTATGGGCGGTGTTAGTTTTGCCTCTCAGCTAGTCGGTAGTGTACTAGGTGCACTGGTGGCTTTTGTCGGTGGTTTAATAATCTATGCAGCGGTCAAGTTTGCTGTGGGGCTTAGATTAACGGAGGAAGAGGAGTTTAAAGGGGCGGATTTGAGTATTCATAAAATTGAAGCGAGCTCCAAAGACTAACGAATAATCAGCAGTAGAATAAAAGCTTTGTAGCACATTCAAGAATAATTTACGGCAGTTGTTGCAAAGCGTTGACAAGTTGATTAGATTAAAGCCAGTTGAAATTATCAGAGAAACAACAGTATGCACAGCCTAAGTTATCAGTTAAAACCATCGAATAAAAAACCGGAGATTTCCTCTGCGGCATTTGCTGGTCTGTGTATTTAACTAAATAAATAAACAACTAGCCCGGTCGCAGCAATGCTACCGGGCTTTTTTTTGTCTAAAAATAAGGATAACTCTATGTATTATGGATCATACGTCGCATTGATAACCCCTTTTCAGCAAGGGAAAGTGGATGAGACTGCACTGCGAAAGTTAGTCGATTTTCATGTCGAATCTGGGACCCAGGGACTTGTTCCAGTCGGAACCACCGGCGAGGCTAGCACTTTAAGCAGTGCAGAGCATAAAAGGGTGGTAGATATTGTAGTAGAGCAATGTGCGGGTCGATTACCAGTTATCGCAGGTGCTGGGTCGAATAACCCCACAGAGGCATTGGAATACGCACGACATGCTCAACACGCCGGTGCCGATGCCGTGCTCTGTGTGGCTGGATACTACAACAGACCCAGTCAAGAGGGGTTGTATCAACATTTCAAATATATCCATGACAGCATTGAAATTGGGATGATCATTTACAACATTCCCCCGCGCGCAATCGTCGATGTGTTACCCCAAACTATGCAGCGTTTGGCAAGCTTAGAGAGAGTGGTTGGGGTTAAAGATGCTACAGCTGATTTGGCGCGAGTCTCTTTTGAACAGCAATTGATCGAGGGGCAATTTAGTTATTTCAGTGGGGAGGATATGACAGCGGTTGGCTACAATGCAATGGGTGGGTCAGGCTGTATTTCTGTGACAGCCAACGTAGCCCCCAGGCACTGTGCACAGCTGCAACAGGCTTGCCGCAATGGGGATTATAATTTGGCACAAAAACTTCAACAGCAGCTGTTGCCGCTTCACCAGGCGCTCTTCTTGGAGCCCAGTCCGGCGGGCGTCAAATATGCCGCATCGCTGATCGGTTTGTGTGATGCAAATGTTCGCCTGCCCATTGTAGATGTTTGCGAGCAAAGTAAAAAGGCGATTCGCCAAGCGCTTTTTTCGTTGCAATTGATTTAAAAAACAGCTCTAGATAGCTGGCTTAGCACTTGATATTAATAGTAAAGCCATGGAATACTAAGTGCAGGTTTTATCGATAGTGAAAGGATGGTAAATGAGAATTAACACCGAGCAGGGGCTGCGCGAATTGTATGGACAGCCCAAACAAAAGGCCGTGCAGAAGCAATTGGCGCAGCTGGAAAAGCACAGTATAAACTTCTTGAAACTGTCTCCCTTTGCGGTGATATCAAGCTATGACCAAGAGGGCAAAGTCGATAGTTCACCCAGAGGCGGAGAGCCAGGTTTTGCCCGGGTGATTAGCAACACAGAAATTGCGATTGCCGATGCCAGGGGCAACAACCGCTTAGATAGCTTGTGTAATATAGTTCAAAGCGGTCAAATTGGTTGTCTGTTTATGATTCCCGGAATTGACGAGACCCTGCGGATCAATGGAACAGCTTATTTGAGCATTGACCCGCAAGATTTACAACACAGCAGCGGTGACAAAAACCCACCCAAGAGCGTGATAAGAATAGCGGTCACAGAAGTGTTTTTACATTGTGCTAAGTCGATGATGCGCTCAAAACTCTGGCATGCACAGTCGCTACAGCAGCGGGATGTTTTGCCGAGTATGGGCACTATGATCGCCGAACAGACCGGAGGTGTTGCACCGATTGAAACTCAGCAACAGATGATGGAAAGGTTTAAAGATCAGCTCTAAGGTAAAGTGACTCAGATATACAGATGTTAAACTTAATCTAGGAAGTTATTAATGAAGTTCTATTATACCCCCGGTACTGTCTCTCTAGCGGTACACATTGCCCTGGAGATGAGCGGCGCCGATTATCAGGCTATGGCCATTGACTTTAGTAGCCAAGAGCAGCGCAGCGATGAGTTTTTAGCGCTCAACCCCCTTGGCAGAGTACCTGCATTAGTGACAGAGCAAGGAGTGTTGACAGAGGCCCCGGCCATTTTGAACTATATAGCAGCACAGTATCCCCAGGCAAAACTAGCACCGCTGAATGATAATTTCCTCAGGGCAAAAATTGATTCATTTAATTCCTTTATGTGCTCGACGGTGCATGTCGCGCATGCGCATTTATGGCGAGGAGAACGCTGGGCAGATAGTGCCAGTGCCAGAGAGGCAATGGCAGAAAAAGTACCACAGAACATGACAGACTGCTTTAACCTGATCGAAAATTCCTGGTTGCAAGGTCCCTGGGTGCAGGGAGAGCAATTTAGCAGCTCTGATTTGTATTTGTTTGTGGTCAGCCGCTGGTTGTCGGGCGACAGCGTAGAGCTTAAGCAGTTTGAAAAAGTTTATACTCACCACCAGAAGATGCTGCAGTTAACTGAAGTACAAGTTCTGCTCAAGGGGCTGCACGCATAGAAATCCCCTCGCAAGGGTAATTACAGGAGCAATTAAGATGGATGATTTGACTGGGATGCGAGACGAAATTGATGCATTAGACCGCAATATTATTAGTTTGCTTGGGCGGCGCTTTCAAATGACTGAAACAATCGGGCGCTACAAAGCGGAAAATGCATTAGCTGCGACCGATTTAGTACGTGAGGCCAGTCAATTTGCACAATTGAAGCGGCTAGCTGCAGAGCAGGGGATAAATGAGTCCCTGATTGAAACGATCTATAAGTGCATTATCGATGAAGTAGTGTCAAATCATAAAAGACTGATTAATTGATCCGATATAGCAACGTAATCATTGCCAGAGTTGCTTTGCGTGTCTGCTGTTTCGGCAGCTGAGCATCTAGTCGGGCTGATTTGGGTAGTCAGCTCCATGTTAGTATTGGTTGTGTCTGGTTACCTGGCTAACAGAGTTCACACTTTAGCGGTGCCGTTACACCAACTGCTGCCCCCGCTGGTGAGCAAAGCGCTGATTCCCAGCTTGCTGTTCTATAATATGTTGACTGCAAACTTGCAGTTAGTCCTAAACCCGTTGCTGTTGGTCGCCTATTTCTTACCGGCCCTATTGATAGTGCTATTAATTTGCTCCGTTAGCGGCAGCTCTGATAGAGCTGAGCGGGTGCTGTGCTCACTGTATTCGAATACTTTATACGTAGGAATACCCGTCATTATTGGGGTGCTCGGGGAGAGCGCTATCCCCTACGTACTATCAATAATATTAGTCAATACCTTAGTGGTTTTTTCTGTTTACACTGTCCTGGATAATTTTCAAAATCAGCAGTTTAATATTGCTGGGTTATTATCAGGGGTGCTGGATAGCAGCAAAAATCCTATTGTGATCAGTTTGATGCTCGGATTGGGATTAAACCTAATGCTTAGCCCTGGACAAATACTGGACGTTGCAATAACAGAGTCTTGGGGCAGTGCGGTCTTTGTCCTGGCGCTGTTTAGTCTCGGCTTGTCAATGCCAGGTATTGGTAGTATTAAGTTCTTTTCCCTACCAGCTGCGCTGTGGATAAAGCTGCTACTGTTTCCTCTGTTAGTGTTTTTGAACTCTGAATATGTGCTATCGCTAAACAGTGACATTAGCAGTGTTTTGGTGCTTTTAGCCGCCTCGCCTCTGGGGGTCAATGCCTATTATTTGCTTGCATCCCAAGGGAAAAGTACCACCGCAGTCGGCAGTTTGATTATACAGACAAGTGTACTGAGCGTTGTCAGTTTATCTGTTTGGGTTGTACTGTTGAATCTCTTAAACTGAGACGGTAAATAGAGTGCGGTGACTGGTGATTGCATTTTTACAATCACTCAAATGGCGCTGAAAGTGGCTGTGGTTTAAAGGTGTTGTAGCCTTGTATGTTAGCGCTATAGTTAAATACAAAGCCAAATTTTCTGCTCATGTCTTCCCGTTGGCTCCTGAGCAACTCCCCACAGTGCGCAGATGATCCGTATTTAGCAGTCACAAACTCTCTCAAATTTTCTCCATGCTGTGGCAAACATGGGGCTGGCTCAAAGAGATGCCAGGTTCTGTAAACTTGCAAATTCTGCCGGATAAAAGAATTTATTTTACTCGGCTGTTAATAACCGTTGTTTCTGAACTGCTCCTGTTTTCCACTATCAGCTGTTTTAATTCGCGGATTTCGCGCTGTAAATCACTAATAGTGGGGATGCCTTGTTCCAGATTTTTTTGCTTCTCTGCAGCGGAGTGCTCGTTTTCCATCACGTTGACAACTATGCCAATGACCATGTTTAAGAATGCGAACGTGGTCAGAAAAATAAAAGAGAGGTAAAACAGCCAACTAAAAGGGTGAATTTCCATCGTTTCGTACATTACATCGGTCCAGTCTTCAAAAGTCATCACCCGAAACAATGTCAGCATAGCGATAGAGATATCTCCCCAGAGCTTTTCATTAATAGGGGCGAAAAAAGAGGAACCGGCCGCGGCGTAAATATAAAAGATGATAAACATCAACAGAACGACATAGCCTAACTGTGGCAAGGCCCTGATCAATGAATTCAGTAGCAGTCTCAATTCTGGAATCATTGAAACCATACGTAGCACTCTAAAAATGCGGATTAACCTGCCTATGAGCGCCAGTTCACTGTCCTCTACAGGAATGAGACTAACGACCACAATCAGGGTGTCAAAAAGATTCCAGGGATTGCGAAAAAACTTACGCTTTTCCGGCTCGCCGATAAAGCGAATGGATAACTCAATTAAGAAAAACAGCGTTACCCCGTGATCCAGCCAAGGCAGTATCGTAATTAGCCACTGGGGTAGGTCATATGTTTTTACCCCTATCACCAGTGCAGAGAACAAAATAATTGAGATGACAAATAACTCAAACACTTTATTGTGGCGAATTCGTGCAAAGGCAGTTTCAATGGAGTTGATATCAAGCATGGGGAAATAAAGCCATAAAAAAATAATTGGCCACTCTACCTAGAATTGGTACAAATGGGTAGCAATAAATTATCTTGCGAATAGGATATAGTTTGTCTTTTTTCTCGAGAAAAAGCTTGTCTCCTTAAACATTGGGAGCATGCGGATCAGTCCTATGGCTATAGAATCACAGGACTTGATCGCATATCCTCAGGAGCTCCCCAAAAAGATACCACTTCGGGAGAGTCAGGCCGCTAAGCTATCTAGGCTCGATTTTACCGCCAGAGCCTCGGCCAGATAATCTGCTGTGTTTGTTTGGATCCCTGCAATAGTGGCAATATCCGTTGGGAAACGCTGAAGAATATCTTCAATGTCGTCTCCTGTCTTGGACTCGCAATTGATCAGGCAAGCCAATTTAAGTACTGCGCTCAGTTGCGGGTTCTGTACTAAATCAGCGGGGTTATTTTGATATTTTATCGCCAGGGTTAGTGGCTCGGGGAATTTCCAGCACTCAAGCAGTGCGTGGCCAGCGTCGGCTGAGGTAAATCCTAAACGATCAAACTCGGCTTTGCCTCTGCTGATACCCGCAGTGCTAATTAAGGTCTTGATCGCCATGGCCCGATTCGGCTGTGCCATGTGCAGTAATAATTGGCCAATGTTGTGGATAATACCGGCGGTGAAGGCTAAGTCTGGGTCTACTTCTCCATCAGTCATTTCTGCGATCCAGCGGGCCAGTTCTGCAACCTGGAATGAATCACACCAAAACACAGGGAGGTCTATTCCTTCCACATCACAAGCAGAGTTGGCAAAACCTGATGCTATCACTAAGGTTTTCAGCTTAGCCATTCCCAACATCACCACAGCTTCATCAATAGAGGCCACTTTGCGTGATAAACCAAAGTGGGCCGAGTTAACTAAACGCAGGATTTTAAGTGATAAAGTTTGATCTTTAGTGACCTTTTGGGAAATTTCATCGTAGTTGGCATTGGGGTTGTTTAATGCTTGTATCAGCTCGCGTACAACTTCTGGAATGTTTGGTAGCTTGTCCGTTTGGCTAAGTAGATCTTTAATTTCCATAGTAATCTCTGTATGAATAATCTAATTATGATTGATACTGAAACTGCTGTTTCAGAAGCTAACGACAGTGTTTGTCTTAGTATCCCAAAAGGTTCGCTGTACCGCGGAGCGTATTTTTATATTAACTCAACCAACTCTTCTGAGAGCATTATAAGTTAAGTACAAATTCTTCGATTTTGCTGCGTAATATTTCGTATTGGCTATCTTCATCAGGCAAACAGTAGAATTTGTAATAGCATCTCTCGACAGTGGAGGTCTTGTTGGTGCTGTGTACATCATTTACATGCGCATAGGGATAGGCCATTTGCAGGTGAACCACACGGGTATGCACAGGTACGGTAAATTCATGATCTTCTAAATCAAAGCGAATTTTTTTCTCTTTGATGGTATAGAATGAGACTTCTGCTACTTGCTCCAGATTGATTAAAAAATTAGAAGTGACAGGCACTAAATGACGCTTTTCTAGACCATTGTGCTCCATATAGAGTCCAGAATTTTTCTTGATTTTTATAAACATGATATTGACCTTTTGTATCACCTTAGTATTTAGCTACATAAGATGGTGTATTGCTTTGAAGGGTAGTGAATATGCGATTGAGTCCGGGGTTTGGCTACGGTTTTTTTAAACGTAAAAAATTGCAGCTGTTCAAACAGCACCCTTGCAACTCACCTGCCAGTTGCCCGATAAAAAGATCCGCTGCGGCTGTTTTATCTGCAGATAGCTAAATCAGTTGAACCCTAAAATTTTGTCAGTAGAGGGCAGCGGGCAATTTCACTTTGGCTTAGCATAACAAAAAAAATTAGCAGGAGATGTAAATATCCATATTATTGATTAATTTCAAAAACTAAATGGAATTTCATGTAACAGTATTTACTGCACAGCGCTTCCCTCTTAAAATATGCCGGGTAGCAGCGCGTCATTATAAATGAGCTAGACTGTTGAGCTGGAATTTTCTTCAGCAGATTCAAGCGAATAAGACTAATATAAATGGCCGGTGAGGAACATGGGAATAAGTCCGGTATCTTCTGCGAGGGCTTAAAGATGTTTTACTGGAGATTGTGTAATTAGCACCGCCGACCTATAAATTTCTGCAGTCTGATAGTCGATATGCGGTTGCTACCTATCTCAGGGCAGCTAGCTGATCTGGTGTTGCTTAGAAAGTTAGCCCTGCCTACAGCCTAAACATGTAAGTAGTGCTAACTGAGGGGGTTATCTGGTTTGATATTTATATGATTCGGGTTAAAATTATATCGCTATTTTGATTTGGAGGGTGTCGATTCTCCAATCGGCAAGTATCAGTCATTTTGATATCTTGGCATATTGCATTCATTGGAGGCGCAGCAAGTGACAGATTTAAAAAGCTTAGTAAAAAGTACAGCGGGTGTTCAATCAGAACTATCAGGAGGCAATGGCCACTGTTATGACGAGGCGATCTTGATCCATAACAATAGCATCGAATCATATATGTCTGTACAGCGGGCAATATTATGGAGTTTAGGCTGTCACAAAAACATGTGCTGGGAAGTCATAGATCAAGAGGCTCACTCGCACAATGGGCGAAAGATTGATGTCCTGACCATTGAAAAACGAAAAATGGATGATCATGGCATTGTCTCAACAGGCACTCAGCAAGTGTTTTTTGATATTACCGAATTTGAAAACGAATTGGCTTAATAGCTTAGATCTGCGAGAGACATAATTTGAAAATTATCTATACGGGCATCATCTGCCTTAGCCTATCTTTATCCGGGTGTATTAAAGAAGAAAATTATGGTCAGGCCTTAATAGCGGGTTTGACTTTAATTCAAGCGGCGACCCTGGAAGAGAGTCAAGTCAAAAAAGCAGCCTTCTTAAGCGCAGTGCAGATGGATAAAAAAAGCACAGTTGCACCAGTGACAAGCCGGTATGCAAAAAGATTGGCTAGGCTGACCAGAGGGCTTGAGAATGTCGATGGCATGAAACTGAATTACAAAGTGTATATCGATAAAAATGTAAACGCATTCGCCATGGCTGACGGCACAGTGCGGGTATATTCGGGCCTGTTAGATCTAATGCCGGATGAACAAGTGTTAGCTGTTATTGGCCATGAGATAGGTCATGTGAAATTAAAACACTCTTACAACCAGATGAAACAAGAAATGTTAACCAGTGCCGCCTTTCAAGCAGCTAATGTTACTGAAGGTACCCTAGCAGAAATTAGTTCTTCCCAGTTCGGGGTGTTGGCACACAGGGCTATTAGTGCGCAGTACTCACAGAAGGATGAGTTGCAAGCTGACCAGTACGCGCTGGGATTTTTGCGCTGGCGCGGGATGAGCCCCATAGCGATGCGAGATTCCATCACTACACTGCAAACTACCCAGGGGTCAAGTAGTGGCTTCTTAAGCTCACATCCATCAAATAATCGGCGTATTGAGGCGATTAATCGAGCATTGTAATTCTGTTTAAAGCCACATGAGCGAACAAAAGCCCAAGGGGCTATTGCCGTACGTTATGCGGGGGTGATATTGATTGCATGAGTTCCTTTAGGGCCGGGCTCAGTATCAAAGCTAACCGGTTGTCCCGCCTTAAGGCTTTTGTATCCATCGATGTTGATTGCCGAGTAATGGGCAAATAAATCTTCAGCTTGATTGTTATCCGCCAGGATGAATCCGTATCCTTTAGCGTTGTTGAACCACTTGACTTTCCCTGACTGCATAAATATCTCCACATATTCCATTGCGAATTAAATTTCGGCCTATAATGTATTTATAGTTAAATATATCTAGGCGTTATTGGTTGATCTCATGTTTCTAAAAGTAAAATAAAATAAGCAATCTGTCCATTCCTTATTTTAAAAACTGAGCTCTATTAAGCGCCAATTACAAATACAATTCAGGCTCACTGATGTATGATGTCAATGAAGTAAAGATTATAGATTATAGATAGAGATTGCTAATGTCTAATATGAGTAGGAACGTAAAGTGTCAAGATAGCCAAGATGATCATTCCCACGATCATGATGTAGTAATACAAGAGGCAAAGCCCAAGTTAAAGAAACCTGCGCTATATCGAGTGGTCTTATTAAATGATGACTACACTCCGATGGAGTTTGTCATCGATGTATTAATGATGTTTTTCTCGATGAACCAAGAAAAATCTACCCAAGTTATGTTGGCTGTTCACACCGAAGGTAAAGGAGTTTGCGGCACTTTTAGTAAAGATGTCGCCGATACCAAAGCTGCTCAAGTGAACCAGTTTGCCAGGGATAATAAACACCCACTCCTGTGTGAAGTCGAAGTTGTTTAAGGGAAGTTAATTATGCTAAATCATGAATTAGAAGAAACATTGAGTAAAGCATTTCGTGATGCCAGAGACTTGCGTCACGAGTTTATGACGGTAGAGCATTTACTGTTAGGTCTTCTGGATAATGCTGACGCAAACAAGGTATTAGTCGCCTGTGGCGCTAATATGAGTAAAATGCGTGAGTCTCTGGAAGAGTTTATCAGTGAAACGACCCCTCTGCTTTCAGATAAAGTGACAGGTGTTGAAACCGTGCCGACACTAGGTTTTCAGCGCGTTCTGCAAAGAGCCGTTTTTCACGTTCAGTCATCGGGTAAAAGCCAAGTCACCGGTGCCAATGTTGTTGTCGCTATTTTCTCTGAACAGGAAAGTCAAGCTGTCTATCTGATGCATCAATTTGGTATAGAGCGCATTGATATTGTTAATTTTATCTCTCATGGTATAGCTGATTCTGAAAAAAGTGATGAGCTTGAAAGCGGCGCAGAGAGTGAGGATGGAGGAAAGTCTGAAGCCTCTGCACTGAGTAAGTATACTGTCAATTTGAACCGCGAAGCTCTGGAGGGGCGGATTGACCCCTTGATTGGCAGGGCAAGTGAAGTAGAGCGTGTTGTTCAAATACTATCGCGCAGGCGCAAAAACAACCCGCTACTAGTGGGAGAGGCAGGAGTGGGAAAAACCGCTATCGCCGAGGGCTTGGCTAAATTGATAGTGGAAGATAAAGTCCCAGATATCATTAAACAACACACCTTGTACTCCTTAGATTTAGGTGCGCTACTGGCGGGCACTAAATATCGCGGTGACTTCGAAAAACGTCTTAAAGCTTTACTCACCGAAATAAAAGCGCAAAAAAATGCGATTTTATTTATTGACGAAATTCATACCATCATAGGAGCAGGCTCTGCTTCAGGTGGTTCGATGGACGCCTCTAATTTATTGAAACCTATGTTGAGTTCAGGTGACTTGAGTTGTGTCGGTTCTACTACTTTTCAAGAGTTTCGCGGTATTTTTGAAAAAGACAGAGCGCTGGCAAGGCGCTTTCAAAAGGTCGATGTGGCAGAGCCTAACGTTGAAGATACCTACGCAATCTTGCGCGGCCTAAGGAAAAAGTTCGAAGAGCATCACGATATTAAATTTACCGATGCCGCGCTGCGCGCTGCGGCGGAAATGTCTGAAAGGTATATTAACGACAAGCATATGCCAGATAAGGCGATAGATGTCATAGATGAAGCGGGTGCCTATCAGCGGTTGTTAGCTGATGATCAGCGTGCCGAAGTGATAGATGTCATACAGGTTGAAGCCATAGTTGCCAAAATTGCCCGTATTCCCACTAAGACTGTGTCTGTCTCAGATAAAGACCAGTTGCAGAAGCTCGATGCCAATTTGAAAATGGTAGTTTTAGGTCAAGATCAGGCGATCGCATCCTTGAGCTCTGCTATTCGGTTGTCGCGTGCTGGTTTGAACGATCCGAAAAAACCTGTTGCTAACTTCTTATTTGCAGGGCCCACAGGTGTCGGTAAAACTGAAGTAACTAATCAATTAGCCAGGATTCTAGGAATAGAATTAGTGCGCTTTGATATGTCAGAATATATGGAGAGGCATACGGTTTCACGTCTGATCGGCGCACCTCCGGGATATGTAGGATATGATCAAGGGGGGCTGTTAACTGAAGCGGTTAATAAGACGCCTCACTGCGTATTGCTGTTAGATGAAATAGAAAAAGCCCATCCTGAAGTGTTCAATATCTTGCTGCAAGTCATGGATAACGGAACGCTGACGGATAACAACGGCCGCAAAGCAGATTTCCGCAACGTGATACTAGTGATGACCACTAATGCTGGCGCCGAGGATATTTCACGCCGCTCAATGGGCTTTACTCATCAGGATCACAGTACTGATGGTTTGGAGGCTATTAAAAGGCTATTTACGCCTGAGTTCAGAAACCGACTCGATGCTACTATCCAGTTTAAATCTTTGAGTACCGAAGTTATTGCTGGGGTAGTCGATAAGTTCTTAACCGAGTTACAGGCACAGTTGGATGACAAAAACGTCGTCTTGCGCGTCGATGATAGCGCCAGGGAATGGTTTGCCGAGAAAGGCTACGATGAGAACATGGGGGCCAGGCCGATGAAAAGACTTATTCAAGATGCTTTGAAAAGGCCCTTGGCAGAAATGATTCTGTTCGGTGATCTCGCTGAAAATGGTGGTGAAGTAGAAGTATCCGTCGATGAAGAAGGTAAAATAACTGTCAATTCATTAGTGGCGGCATAATTTAGCTAAATAGCCCGGCGATCTTGAAGTTGCGTGCCCACGGGGCGCGCTTTCGGCATGTATTTAAGATCTTTGTAGCCGGTGCTTAGATCTTGGGATGCTCTGCAAGCCAGAGGTGCACCGCACTTGTGCTAATGTCCCCCAGTCTATCGCTTGAGAGAGTAATCTGCTTGCTTGAGTCATCTTCTATCGTTTCAAATGAAAATGTCGTATTCTGGTTGCTGCAGATGTTGCGTTAGCAGTGTGGCCAGCAAATTTCGAAAAAACATTTAGACCATTATTAAATGGAAAATTGTCTGGCTAGAGTCTTACATTTACGTTTTTATTATATATATTAAGTGGTTATGATCGAACAACAAGAAAAACAGATACCCGGTAATGGGCTGCGCCCACCCATGGAATTCACTGAGCTGATCGCACGTATTATTAAAGATAGTACGCTGTTTATTTTAGTTGGCGGCTGTGTATTTTGGCTGATGGCGCTTATTGGCTACGATGGAAAAGATCCCGGCTGGTCACATGTGGGCTACCAGCCACAGATTAGTAATTGGACAGGTACCGCGGGTGCGCTCTGGGCCGATATCGCATTCTCTTTTCTCGGCTTGCTAGCTTGGGTGATACCGGTAATGCTGGTCTACCCTTGCATCAGATTATATCGCCGAAAATTTGTCTCTCTACTCGATAGCCTACCTTTTGTCATGCTGCGGGTGGTGGGTGCATTAGTGTTTGTATTTTCTGCCTGTGCTTTATTTTCGCTACATTTATCAAATGACTCCCTTAACTATCCCTTCACGACGGGAGGGATTATTGGCCAGGCATTTTCCGAGTGGATGGTGTCTTGGTTTAGTATCCATGGCAGCTCGGTAGTTTTGTGGTTCAGTTCAATGATTGGTCTAACGCTGTTCATGGAGCACTCATGGCGTGAGTTAACCCAGGCGCTTGGCGGGGCAATTTTAT
>MABF01000358.1 GCA_002163025.1 'Osedax' symbiont bacterium Rs2_46_30_T18 | reverse complement strand
GATTGGTTACAACGACAAATGGGCGCAGGGGATGCTAATCATCCATTACCCGCTGGGTTTTAACAATCCTTACTAATGTAAGCCACAGTCAATTCACTGCTGATCATAACTCTTCTGCCAATCCCGCTTGAGCAACCCATAGCAATATGTATCGCACCACTGCTCACCCAATCGCATATTTTCACGCAGATGCCCTTCACGGCGCATGCCCAATTTTTCCATTAAAGTGAAGGAAGCAGTATTGCGAGGGTCACAGTAAGCGACCACTTTATTGACTGGCAGCTCTGAAAACACATAGTCGATCAACATTTTAGCTGCCTGCGTAGCAATCCCCTGCCCCTGGAAATCGGTTTTTATTGCATAACCTATTTCCCCAATTTGGTCTGCATGGCTGAGATATTTAAACATCAAATCTCCAGCCAGAGCCCGGCTGGCTTTTACTTCAACGGCTATGGCTAATTTCTCACCCTCAGCTCCTTTCCAGCCAAGCATTATTTCAGCAAAACGCTCAGCGACTTGCTGTCTATTCTGCGGTAATACAATATATTTAAAATTGTCATGGTCCAGTCGATGGATTAAAAAATCATCCTGATCTGCCTGCTGCATCGGCCGCAAAATTAACCGCTGTGATTCTATTCTCAATCTGTGCTCTCTTATATAAATCAATTTGTTAAATTAATTATCAATAGCTTCAAAAATGAAGTTAACTGATTACTTTCGTCGCTCTGACAATTTTTTCAGTCGGCAATAACACCGATATTATCACCACGCAAATACCAATCCAGGTCCATAGATCAAGGCTTTCATTAAACAGCCAATAACCGAAGACCGCTGCAAAAATCAGCCCGCTGTACTGAGCAGCCGCCAAACGGCTGGCATCCGCTTTACGCAGTGCATAAATAATAAAATACGTCATCGCAATGTACATCAGCGCCAGCAGTAGCGCTACATTGACCACTGTACCTGAGACGGCTTCTCCCTCCCAAAACACTAAGGGAGTAATCAAAAGTACGGTATAAAGATTAGACCAGAACAACGTCACCATCGGATGCTCTTTTGATGCTATGCGTTTCAGACAAACATTATTTAACGCTACCCCCACTGCAGCGACAGCAGCCACTAATACATATAGATTGAATTCATGGGGTTTGGATATCAGCAATATTCCAACAAAACCAACACACACTGTGATTATTTTATGACTACTCTGCCGCTCCCCCAGCAACGAGGCACTGAACAAGACTAATATGATTGGCGATAAATAGACCACTGCTGTCACTGTCACCAAAGGTAAGTTCAATAATGCTATCAGAAAAGCCACGTTGCTAACTGCAATCATCAGCCCTCTAAACATGTGTAACTTTTGATAGGGACTTTTTTTAATGCAACCGAACAACTTATACAGTAGAGGGAGCAAAATTATTGCTGCAAACAGTTGCCTGAACAATATCAGCTGCATTATAGGCAGCTCTGCTCCCCACTGTTTAACCAATATTGCCCCCAATGCTGCGATTAGCTGTGATGCCAAGATCATTAATATCGCACTTTGCATTTGCACGGCTATTTCCTCATCAAACATTATGAATTAAAATAATAATAGCTAGCAATTTATGGAAAATAAAATGAATTAAACTGGCTCAGTATGAAATAAAATAATAACAAAGAAGGCTTCGTCAAAATGTATAACAATCTTCCCCCGCTTAAAAACCTGCGCGCATTTGAGGCGACCGCCAGACATATGAGTTTTAGTTTAGCGGCACAAGAGCTCTTTGTTACCCAGAGTGCGGTCAGTCACCAAGTGCGTAATTTGGAGCAATTTTTGGGTAAAAAACTATTTATCCGTCAGGGCAGGCTTCTCTCTCTAAGCAGTGCGGGGCTTACTTACTTCCCGGTAATCCAGAGAGTGTTTAACATACTAGATGTTACTAGCGCTAAAACGATGGGCCGATCATCGGGCATTACTCGCCTCGCAGTACACAGCTCTTTCGCCCTAAAATGGCTGGTCCCCAGGTTACCTGAGTTCAGGAAACTCTACCCGCACATAGATCTGCGCATATCCATGGTGACCAAAATTGAAGTAGATCTGGATCTGCTGGGCGTTGACTGTGCCATCAGTATTCGCAATGACAACCCTCAATACCATTTTAATCATCTGCAAAGCGAGGAGTGGTTTCCTATTTGTAGCCCTGAGCTTTATGAAACCTTTGAGCGACTGCCCCTGGCCGAAGCACTACTGAGCTTCCCCCTGCTCGATGGTGGCTATCAAAATGAATGGCTACGCCTGTTTGACAGACTTAAATTGGAGCTGCCCCAAGATCATGAGATGCACTATTTCTCCCACGTGATTTTATTGCAACAAGCGGCCATTGAAGGTCAGGGAATCGCACTGAGCACTTCAGTACTGGCCGATGCCGACATAGAGGCAGGTCGCCTAATGCGCATCCCTTTAACGCTCGAGGAGAGCCCTGAGATATTCACTCATTTCTATTTTTGCTGCCAAAAAGAGCGGCGCAACGAAACCGACATCCTGGCATTGGAATCTTGGTTAAAAAAGGAGTTTAATCAATAGCCTGACTATTTCTATTAGAGAATGTTAATACTACTTTTCCCAGAATCTGCCCTTGGGCAAGGTAGCCCCAATAGCGACTGTCATTAGAATTGTCACGGTTATCGCCCATCACAAAATAGTGCCCGTCAGGTACTGTCCATGTCTGAGATAAGCCAATTCTGTCGCTGTAAAGTATAATTTTATAGCGACTTTGATTTAAGCTCTCGAAAAAAATCTGCTGCTTACTTTCTCTAGAGATCAGATCGTGCGGCACTTTCAACCCGTTAATGGACAAGGACTTAGCGTTCAATGTAACCTCATCCCCCGGTAGTCCGACAACTCGCTTAACAAAGTTCACCTTGGGATCTTTAGGGGATTCAAAAACCACCAGATCGGAGCGCTGCAACTTTTTTGTCATCTGGGTTTTATACAGCGGCAACCCTAAGTAGCTGTAATGCCCATAGCCCCACTTTTCGACCAACACTATATCGCCTGGATTTATACCAGGGGACATGGAGTACGATGGGACGCGAAACGACTCAAAAGCGAAGCCTCTAACCCCAACAACTACTGCAAACATTAACAATAAACAGCCAATCAGACCGTACCAGCGGCTATACCATTTGCGAACAGAATTCTCTGGGTACTTCCTTAGTATAAGCAGAATATGCAGCACACTCACTAACGCAAAACTGATCCGCAAAGGCGCATACTCTGCCATCGGCAAGCTGTGTAATTGCAGCCAGAAATCACCTGTACCCACTGCTAAAGCCAGTAACAAATACCCAGCTGCCCATTTAATACTGCCGGCATATAGGTGCGCCAAAGGCTGTAAAAAGAGCGCTAAACAACAGGCAAACCAGATTTTAGGTTTTGCATTCATCCAATCATGTCCCTATGCAGAATAATGGTAGCTTTGGATCTTATTTACTGGTTGCCAGGCGAGTCGCCAAACCTACAAAAATCAGCCCCAACAAACCATCAATGTGTCGCCCCAATTTCAACTTTTGGCCTAGCACCCGCCCCAGACTACTGAAAAAAAGTGCAAAAAACATGTTCATTGCCAGCGCAAACAGACTCAGCAACATACCTAAAATAAAGATCTGCATTGAGATCGGCTGAGATGTATTAATAAATTGCGGCAGGAATAAACTAAAGAACAGCAGCGCCTTGGGATTGAGTAAGTTATTAAGCAAACCTTTGCTAACCAAATTAAGGTTATTGATCGCAGGCACGCTGACCGCCTCGGCTTGAGCCCAATTGTTTGCATACCAACTTTTGAGCATTTTACACCCCAGCCAAGCCAGGTACAGCGCACCTAGCAACTTTATCGCCAATGCAACCATTGGCAGAGCCTGCATCAACTGACCTAAACCAAAAGCGACTAATAATGTCTGTATCACCCCGGCAATGAACACGCCGATAGCTAACATCAGTCCCGCTTTAAAGCCGCGGGTAGAAGAGTAGCTGGAAATGAGAACTAAGTCGGGACCTGGGGAAATCACTAAAAAGAATATTGCACTAAAAAAAATGGGTAGGACAGATAAATCAATCATATTACACCTCGCGAAAGGAAGGATATCTTAAGCGAGTCTATGTAAGAAAGCGAAGAAAACCAGTGTCTTTTTTCCAGCTCGGCTACCCTTTACACATGTTCGAATATCAACTCAGCCACAGCGTTCAAAAGCCAAGGGCTGACAGTGTCAATCTTTACAGCATTTCAGGCATCAAACTATTGACTACACACTAAATTGTAAATTTTAATTGAGTAAATACACTATCAATTTTATACAATATGTATTATCGAGCAAAGTGCCTCTTAGAGGCTACTGTGATCAAATGTCGCATCCAACGATGCATTGGATCGTTATGGGTTCTTGTAGTCCAGTACAAGTGATTATCAAAATTTACAGTGACAGGTGCATCTGCTACTTTAATATGACTGCTGAAACCACTGGCAAATTTGGCTGAGGTTAATGAAATTAATTGAGTATCACGCAATGTCGTTTCTAAAGCGCTTAAACTTGCTAGCTCTATGCTGCTATTGAGAGTCACCCCGAGCTCTAATAACTTTTGCTGATAAATTGGCTGCCAATAACCATCGTATGTAACCATTACATGATTTGCACTGCTCAAATCTGCAAGCGTTATAGTTTTTTGCGCCAGGGGATTGCCGTCGTCCATAGCGCAAACATAATAATCAGTCCACAGTGTCTTTTTATATAATTCACTAGCATCTAGTCGCATAGGACTGAGCAAAAACCCACAATCGGCCTGTTTTAATTTATCTAATCCCCGGGTACCACTGTGAATAACTTTGACTTTGATAGCCGGGGCCAATTGGTGCAGTTGCTTTATAAGTTGAGTTAAAAAAACACTTTGTTCATAAAACGAGCAAGCAAATATCACTTCACCCGCGGCACCACTAGGTTCGAATTGTTCGGTGACAGATAGCTGTTGGTATTTTTCAATAATAGGGCAAAGTTCTTTGACCAATTCATGGCAGCGTAATGTCGCAGTGATTTGATTACCTTGGCGAATAAACAACGGGTCATTAAATACTTTGCGCAGGCGATCAATAGCATAGCTAATTGTCGATTGGTTACACTGTAGCTTCAGCGATGCTGTTGAAAAAGATTTTAACTCATACACAATGATTAATATGTTGAGTGTAGAAAAATCAATAGATAAGGGGTTTATTGTTTTCATAACTATTGATAATAGTGACTGTTATCGAATTCTTCAATAACTATTATCTAAGCCATCGGATTGCCTGATTCAAGTAGAAATGCCACACTCTTTTGGTCCTTTATCGTATCCAAATGGAGAGACTATGAACAGGAATGCTACCAATAGTAATTTATACAATGATAGTTTTCAGGTAAGTGATGAAACAAAAGCAGAATTTAAAGAGCACGGCGTTATCGTATTACGCAATGTAATCTCACAACAATGGCTAGCATTACTAGCAGGTGCTGTACAAAGAGATATAGAGAGCCCAGGCCCTTTTTATCACGGCTATAACCCCAGGGATGGCAAAGGTAAATTTCATGGAAATTTACGCATTTGGGAAAACGACTCAGTGTTTAGTGATTATTGTCTACACTCTGTGTTGCCTAGCATTGCTGCGCAGCTATTTACCAGCGAAAGTGTGAACTTATTGTATGATCAACTTTTTGTTAAAGAAGCAAATACGACCAACCCCACACGTTGGCACAGTGATCAACCATATTGGCCCATTCAGGGCGAACAGATACTGTCATTTTGGCTTTGCCTGGACCCTGTAGATCAAAAAAATGGTGCCCTTGAGTTTATTCGTGGATCTCATTTATGGGGTCGCTGGTTCCAACCTGAATCCTTTGGTGAAGGAAGTGGTGCCGATTATGAAATTAATGAGCGCTTTGAAAAAATGATTGATATTGAAGGAAACAGAGGGAACCTTGATATTGTTAGTTGGGACTTACAACCTGGCGATTTATACGTATTTCACGGTATGACAGTGCACGGCGCAAAAGGCAACACAACCACTGATCGGAGACGCAGAGGTTATACAGTACGCTATATTGGTGATGATATCCGCTATGATATTCGCAAAGGCTTATCTAAACCTATTTGTAATAGCCAGTTTAACCAAGGGGATAAATTAGGCGGAGAACAATACCCGCGGGCTTTCCCGTATGACTTCACAAGTTAAAATAAAATATGAGGTTGGAGTGGACGACTGCGGTTGTATGAGGATAATAATAGACCCGCTGAGCAATCTGCTCCCGCCTGTTCAAGGCTGAGAAAATGTTATTGCAAGAGTAGATTGAGGCTATTAATTTGCTCTTCAACCTGCAGATAAGCGGCCTGGTTCCAAATAATATGCTGCTGCTGAAAATCAATTTTATACTCAGCAGCGGCTAACAAGTCCATTCCCAACAGGCCATCATAGTTAGCACTCCCCTTGTGTTCAATAATCATCACTGTTTTTGATTTTGACTTATAAGGTCCATAAGTTATTTGCTGTAATGATAACTGCCAGGTTTTTATCAGACCTCCACCAGCCACCTGCGCATAGGAAACTTGCGCTTGTTGCTGGTCAAAATTTGCGATAGAACCCAAGTGAAAAACGGTCAGGGATGCACCGGTATCGAGTAACAAATTTAGGCTCTGGGTCTTGCCGTTATGCTTCACCGAAACCGGTACTATTACTCGGTTAGCATAAATATTCACTGGTGTTTTCAATTGCTCCTTCAGCTCTGACAACTCGGCAAGTTTATTTCTGGTCGTGATACTTTTAGCAAAATTACTGTTTTGCAAATCATATTCACGCTGCTGTTGTCGATTGTTTTGCAGCTCGACAACCTGCCTCGTTTGTAGCTGTTTTCGATAGCGCGGAGGTACTTGGGAAAGTCTATCTACGTAGATTTTTCGACCTTGCTCATTGGTATATTGATATATTTGTGCAGCAACTTCCAATGACAGAAAGTTCAAAGCGCTACCGAGAATTATCGCAATAAAATATTTCAAGATGATATCCAAGACTGCACTGATAAATAAAAAGACATTGATACTATAACAGCAATGGCGAACAAATTAACCACAGTGAACATTACTTCTTTTTATAGAGTAGCCCAGTGTAAAATCCTATTTAGCGACGCTCAAATGCCGGCTAATCAACTGCTCTATAAGTAGGTAAAAGCGTTGCTCCGCCTGCTTTGATTCCAGTAAGTTCTTTTGAATACTGTGGCCTAGATACAAACTGTAAAATTCATAGGCAAATAACTCTGAATCTGTACTCTGCTTAAAATCACCGCACGCTTTACAGCGCTCTACCAGATCAGATAGATAGCTGAGCAAGCGCTGCTGTTGGTCTTGCATATACGCCTTAATCAAACCGGCATCTCTATCTTTATATTCGATCGCCGCTTTGATAAAAGGACAGCTGGTTTTATGTTGCCTGTTTAAGCTAGTCGCCCAGTTCAGCCATATCACTTTCAAATTATGTAAATTATCTATCGGATCCTGGCAGTAGGCCCGTTTTAACACACTTTCAACAAACATCTGTTCCGTATATTTTAATATCGCTATTTGCATGTCTTCCTTGTTGGCAAAGTGCGAGATTACTCCAGTTCGTGACATCAAAGCCGCTTTGGCTATTTCCCCGATAGTCACACTGAGCAAGCCAAAACTACTGGCATACTCAAAGCCTTTACGTAATATTTTTTCTCTGGTTTGCGTACTTTTATTCATTATTTTCTGCTTTAACAACAGTAAAATCAGCGATTTTCTCAAGCAACTGTTTATCTTTTAACAGCTTCACATGCCCCAAATTACTGGTACTAAAAAATTCATGTTCCGAGTCTTGCAGTAACTTCTGCGTCGCTGGATAAGGGCAAGTCTTATCTGTGGTATCGTGAATAAACAAAAAATTATTATCAATTTTTGCAATGTTTTTATGAGGTGCTAATTCCTGCCAACTGACTTTATAACGAGCGGAGACCTTTTCTAACAAGTTATCCAGCATTGATTTGGCGATACCGACACTGGCCACTGCGTCATACATATTTTCGAAGAACAACGCGGGAGCTGATATTAAGATTACCTTTTTATCGGCGAGTATTTGTGGCGCTAAATTCATAACTCCTAAAGCGCCCATCGAATGGCCGACGACAGCCACTGCTGTGGCTTTTTGCAGCGCCATATATTCAAGTGCGGCTGTAGTGCCCTCAACAAAAGCAAACAAGTGAGAATAGCTACCCGCAGATTTTCCATGGCCGATCTGATCTAGGGACCATACTGTGAAGCCACACTGCATAAGGTGCTCTATAACTTGAGTAAAACGGGTGCTGCTGTCTCCCCAGCCATGACAAAGTAGAATGTTTTTATCAACATCAGCATTTGCATTAGCGAATTTATGCAGGCATAAATCCCCCAGTGAGGTCTCAATCATCACCGAACTGGGGGCCACGCTGGTACGCATTTCATAGACCCTTCTACTGAAAGGATTACCCAATAATTTTCCGGCGACTTTGACGCTGAGAAATGGCGAGCAAATGGTTAGCCAATGAGTGGCAAAGTGAATCAATTTTTTACTGAAATTAGGTTTGCTGACACCAGGTTCAAAATATATATCTTTCATAGTTCGTCTCTAAAATAGTACAGTCGCACTATTATAGACAATAACGCTTAAAGTACAACTGTACTATTTTTTGGGCGAATTTGGCTGGGCTTTCAGTAGTAAATAGTTGTGATTGAGACTTGATTCTGCAGGATAGCTAAGTAGCTAGATCGATCATTTGACGGTGTTGCAGGGCCTGTAAAATCAGGAAAGGAGCTGTTGCTCCCCTCCTGATTAAAGATGAAAAACTAGCTTTTTGACGCTTGGTAAATCCCCTCGATTGAGGCGTCCATAGTGGCGTCAAACTCGGCATCAGATTGCCCTGCTGACAACCCTTCTGAGAGTGCGCGAGAAAAACTGGCAATCATGCCATTATTGGCGGCGAGGCGCTGATTAGCTTCGTCACGCTTATAACCACCTGACAGAGCGACTACTTTGACAACCTTAGGATGAGCGATGCAGTCAGCATATAAGTTGGCAGTTTCCGGTAATGTTAGTTTCAGCATTACTTGCTGATCTGCGCTCAGTTTGTCCAGCGCAGAAATCAATGCTGCATTTAGCAAATTCTCAGCGAGTGTTTTTTCAGTGCAGTGGATATCGATTTCAGGTTCGATAATGGGCATTAAACCCGCCGCGATAATTTGTTTGGCCACAGTAAACTGTTGCTCAACCACCGCCTCAATACCCGCTTGATTAGCCAGCTTGATCACTGAGCGCATCTTAGTACCAAAAATACCTTTAGTGCAGGCTTTGGCCAGTAACGCGTCTAACTCAGGCATTGCCTTCATCAACTGCACGCCCATGGTTTCATCTTCCAGGCCTTTATCTACTTTCAAGAACGGTACTACTGCTTTTGTATTCCACAGATAATCAGCGGTACTTTGGTCACCCACTTCTCTATCCATAGTGTTTTCGAACAAAATAGCGCCCACTACTCGCTCGCCGGTAAAACTTGGGCTAGTCATAATGCGGCTGCGCATTTGATGGACAATACTGTACATGCCCTCTTCATCGTCCCATGCATCATCATTTACGCCGTATAGCGCCAGTGCCTTAGGTGTAGAGCCACCACTTTGATCTAGCGCGGCAATAAAGCCTGATTCAGATTTGATTTTCTGCAGCTGGTCATTATAATTTTTCACAATATATCTCACTGATTAAATTTATAAAAAGCTCTTCCATAGTATATAAGCCTATGGAAGATGATAATAAGTCGGCTGCGCCTATGCGGCCATCAAACAGGCAGGGCTTATTCGCATGCCCAATATTCTTGCGCAGCAGTATGCCAGAGAAAACGGCTTTTATACATAGCCTTGGGAAGAGTATTAATTTATTAATAGAGTGACGAGCAGCTAAGTTAGATTTTGTAATTTATGCATGACACTTTTGGCCTTGTGGATAAGTATGTGTCCTTGGCTCACAAGCTTAAGTGACTACACACTTGTTCGGCTAATCCTTCAATACCCAGATCTATCCTGAACAAATCACCGGCCTTGGGCTGCTGTTTTTTCTGTGCATCGCTCAAACCAAATCTGGCAGAGCAGACATATAGTTGGGTCAGATCTGCACCACCAAAAGTACACCGTGTAGGGTTGGACACAGGCAGATGTATAGTCTGATCTAATACTCCCTGTGGATTGTACCGGCACACTTTACCTCCACCCCACAACGCCACCCAAAGATAACCTTGAGCATCCACTGTCAAGCCGTCGGGCATACCGTCCGCCTCACTGAAACTAATAAATGTCCGGCGCTGGGACAATTGCGCGGTGGCTGCCTCCTGGGTAAAGACTTCAACCTTGTGTTGAAACATATTACTGATATACAGACGGGTTCCGTCCGGGCTCCAGCTAATACCGTTGGCCACACTAAAACCTGAAGCCATTACTTTAATGGCCGAATCAGAAGTCATGCAATACAATTCGCCATCCGCAGCTTGCAGCTGTTCTTCGTTTAGAGTGCCCGCCCACAATCGCCCCGCTCGATCAACCACCGCATCGTTGAAGCGCACACTTTGCTTATCAGACACCGGATCACCGAGAAAACGCCGGACTGAAAATTGCCTGTCCCAGTGATACAGCCCCTCCTTTGTCGCGGTCAGCCAACCACCACTTTCGCAGAAGGCAATCGCAGTTAAGGCCAAGTCTGAGCTAAATCGTCGATAGTTGCCGCTCGCTGGGTTCAATCTATGCACGCAGTAGCCCTCGGTATCCAGCCAATATAGCGCTCGCTCTGCACTGCTCCAAATCGGACTCTCACCAATCTCGTCCTGACTGCTGTAGATATGCTCTACCACTGGCTGCATCTTTGATCCTCTGGATTAAAATTTAGGCTTATAAACTGATTCATCAATCTTCCAACATCGCCTGTAATCGCCAGGGTTCTGCCATTACTTTAACCAGTAGCTGGTAATGCTGATACCGCTTCTGGTAGCTCGGGCTCAGCCCTGCATTTGGCTGGTAGATTTTGTCTATAGAACACATCGCTACAACTGCGCTGCTGATATCAGCAAACAACCCTACTGCGACAGCTGCACTGAGTGCTGCACCTTTTGCCCCTATTTCACTACCGCAAGAAATCTTTATCGGCACATTCAATACGTCGGCGAACATTTGTGACCAGATTTCACTATTGGCACCGCCACCGGCCAAAGAGGCACTAGAAAAAGGCGCACCGGCGTCTCTCAGTTTATTTACGTGGCTGAGATGGGCAAACACTACCCCCTCATACACCGCGTGTAATAGATGTGCTTTAGTGTGCCAACCCGCCACGCCATAAAATCCGGCGCGGGCATTTTCATGCTCATTACAGCCGTGCAGAAATGGCAGATAAAAAGGTAGATCAACTGCAAGTCCAACGCTGGCAACTTGTTGATTGCAAAAATCAAACACAGAGCCACCTAGCTGTTTTGCCAGTTCTTGTTCGCGATGACAAAACTCGCGTACAAACCAATCTAAATTTGTCGCTGATGTCGCACTTGATTCGATCAGTAGATAGCGTTGTCGATCAAAAATGCAATTCATAAATACTTGTGGATTATCGACCGGTTGATCCACTACCACTTGATTGATACTCCAAGTACCGGCAATCACAGATCCCTGACCGGTATTATCAACCGCAGACCCCAATGCTCCTGCTACTACATCAAACATTCCCGCAATCACGGGGGTGCCAGGATGAAGACCAGTAGCCTGCGAGGCTACCGCTGTTACCTGGCCGATAATATCCGTGCTGTAAGACAGTTTCGGTAGATAGCTGGGCGCCTCAGACAGCCCGTACAACTGTAATAACTGCGGGTCAATTTCGCGACTTGATATATTCATTAACCCGGCGCCGCTGATATCAGTAAAATCAGAGCACAGCTGCCCGGTAAGACAATAATTAATATAATCCTTACAGCAAAATGCCGTGCCTATCTGATCGTAAACAGCACTGTCATAGCGTTTTAACCAGGCCAACAGCACCGCTGTCTGAGCGGGCCAAATCCCCTGCAGATTATACTTATATATCTGTTCGCCCAGGCCCTGTTCTCGCCACTGCTCAACCATTTCAGTCGCTCTGCTGTCCAGTGATTGAATGGCCTTAAGTGGCTGGCGCTGACGATCCAGTAAATAAACGCCATTGCCATGCCCGCTGCAACCTAATGCCGCTATCTGGGCGGGATTTATCCCGCTACTCTTAATTACAGCTGCAATAGCCCTGGCCGACTGCAACCAAAGCTCTTGCATATCCCTTTCTGTGTGCCCGGGCTGAGGATATAAAGTGCTGACGGGTTCGGCACAGACAGCGATTTCCCTACCGGACATATCAAATATGGCCGCTTTAGTCATCGTATTGCCGTTGTCCAATCCTAATACATACTGCTGCATTTACTCACCTTTTTTATGGTTCAACCCAAGCCTGATTGGTTATCACCCGATCAAAACATCAAAGAATAGCTGTTGAAAATAAATTGATACAGTTAATAATTACTACAACAAACATCCAATGCAATCACTGCAGTGGTCATCGTATTACCGTTGGCCACCCTAATGCATACTGCTGCAATTACTCACCTTTTTTATGGTTCAACCCAAGCCTGATTGGCTATCACCCGCCCGTAAGATCAAAGAATAGCTGTTGAAAATAAATTGATACAGTTAATAATTACTATCATAAATAGCCAGTGCAGTCTCGACAGAGGCCCCATCATGGATCATGGCTTTAAAGGCTTTTACCACTAGCTTTGGATTGGCGTGTTGATAAATATTGCGACCGTAGACCATGCCCATGGCTCCCTGCTGCAAAATAGCATGCGCCTTAGAAAACACATCATGCAGGTCTTCTTTACCACCACCGCGTACTAATACAGGACAACGCGCCGCTTCGATCACTTTATGATAATCTTCGGCATGTGCGGTGGGGTCCGCTTTGATGATGTCCGCTCCCATCTCCCTGGCCATACGCACTAAAGTCACTATTTTCTCCAGGTCCCCATCAACCATATAGCCCCCTTTGGCGCTGTTAGGCTGCATAACTAATGGCTCAATCATCAATGGCATGCCGTATTTTTCACATTCGTTGCGCACACGGCTAATGTTCACTACACACTGGCGAAATAAATCCGGCTCATTGGGCAACATAAACAGATTTACCACCACACAGGCAGCATCCATTTGCAATGCAGCCAAAATAGGGTCATGTTCATTTTGCATCAGCGCCCACATCACCCGATGCGCTTCAGCGTTATAGGGATTACCTAAGTCGACCCGCATCACCAGAGCTGGCTTTTGTTTACCGGGAATACTCTGTAGTAAATCGCTTTGGCCATAGTTCATTTGAATTGCATCGGGATCTGCATCTACCAGTTGATTGACGACCCCGGCCATATCTTCCAGACCGTTTAGAAAGGAAGGTTCATTACAGACACCGTGATCTATTGCTACATCAAGACATTTACCGCGGTGAAATAATCGATTCATCCGCACTTTTTTACTCTCAAACATATTCTATCGCTCCATATGAGGTTCTGTTACTCAAAGTCATTCGGTCAAGACCGTGATTAGTTTCTAAAAAATTTAAGGTGCTGTGTAGTTCGGCGTCGCTCTGCTGTTGATCCCAATCTTTTAAATCGCCCATAATCTGGTTAATCTCTTCAATCATCGCCAGGTTTAGTTCACCGCTAATAGCCAGAGATGTGCGTCTGAGTAATATATCCAACAGTTTTTCCACTCGCTCAGCGCAAATCAAAAAGCGAATTTCCCCCAATGAGTAATGGCTATGGTGTTGCATTGGCGTATCTGTGTTATTGCAATAATCCTTTAGCAGCCGTGCCTTTGTGCCATAACGCTGTAACAGTGTCTCAGCTCTGCCCAAGCTCAGGCCACTATCTTGGCTGAACTTCGTCAACCACTGATCTCTCTGGGTTTGATCTACTGGGTAATCTTTGCCACCACCAATACTCAAGTCTTCGCTGCTTTGGTTTTTCTCCCGCTTCAGTTCGAGCAGTAGCTTGTCACTTAGCTGTTCGGAAAACGCGCGAAAAGTGGTCCACTTTCCCCCGATCATTGAATAGACCGGGTAGGGGCGATCCCCCTCTGGGGGGAGAATATGAATACTGTGGTTGCGAGATATTTGCCCGTTAGTGGCCGTTTTACTGGAGGGCAGCGGCCGAACGCCGCTGAAACTAAAAACGATCTCTTGTTCTTTTATTTCTATATCCGGAAAAACCCCTGCAAGTGACTGCAAAATATAGCTGCGCTCTTCTTCAGTGCATGTAACATCCTGCGGACTTTGTACTTTTATATCTGTAGAGCCGACTAATACATTGCCAAAATACGGGAATAAAATGCATACCCGGCCATCTTTGTTCTCGTAATAAATCATGTGACCATCTAAGGCCGCTAGCAGAGCAGCATTCTTGACTATCAAATGTGAGCCTTTGGTCCCGCCTATTACCTGTGTTTTGTGTTGCATTTTCTGATTGGTAAAATCAATCCAGGGGCCCGCTGCATTAACGACGATTTGCCCGCTGATGTTATAGTCTTGACCCGTGCGACTGTCTTTGAGTTTCAACTCTGCTCCGTCACTGTCTTCTAAGGTCATATAATTCAACGCAAGAGCAGTATCACATTGCTCTTGCACATCTAATACCATCTCCAAGCCCAAGCGTTCAGGATGACTAATCCAGGCATCATAATAAGTCGCGCTGCAGACCAGGTCGGGATTTATCCCCAACCAGCTCCGTGCTGTATTTTTAACCGAATTAAAGCGATGCTTGGGCATCACCTGATCACTCCTAGTCAAAACATCATAAACCCACAAGCCTAGTTTTATCACCAGTGCGCCGCGATTGCAGGGTTTATCCGAGAGACCGAGAAAGCGTAGCGCACTGCCCCAGACGCCATCAAACCAAGAGTAGATAGGAATAGTCGTCGCCAGAGGCGACACATAGTGAGGGGCATTTTTGAGTAACCTGTTACGTTCTCGCAACGACTCCCGAACCAGCTCATATTCAGCATTTTCCAAGTAGCGCAAGCCACCGTGAATCATTCTTGAAGGCGCAGAACTGGCCCCTGCGCAAAAATCGTCACGCTCTACCAGCAGCACATCGACTCCCTGCAGTGCGAGCTCTCGATACAAACCAATGCCATTGATCCCCCCTCCGACAATCACCACCGAAAAGGTTGGTTTTTCCTTTAATTGCTGTAGCAAAGTTTGTCGATTTTGCATGTTCATAACACTTAGCAACTCCAAATTTTAGACAAAGCGTTCTCAGGGAGGCACCAAGAGGGTCTCCTGTTTATTTCATGTAATAGTGAAAAAGGCCGAGCTAGAGGATCTTTAATTTGCCTGTTTCAAATAATC
This sequence comes from 'Osedax' symbiont bacterium Rs2_46_30_T18, assembly GCA_002163025.1. Taxonomy (GTDB): domain Bacteria; phylum Pseudomonadota; class Gammaproteobacteria; order Pseudomonadales; family Balneatricaceae; genus Rs1. The sequence goes on along the minus strand of MABF01000358.1, from coordinate 10,800 downwards.
ATCAAGGGCAGCGGTTACCTGCCGAACATCATCGATTGTCAGCTGAACGTCACCGGCAGCCGCATTTTCTTGGGATTGCTGCAGATTTCGGGCGCCGCACAGAGCAAACATTAATGGCGATTGGGCGACTGTCCAAGCGATCACTAATTGAGCAATAGTAATTTTATAAGCGTCTGCAATCGGTTTTATCTTATCCAATAGCGATTTGATTTTTATCCGATTTTCCAGGCTAAAACGTGGATCATTGATCCGTTGATCATCACCGCTAAATTGACGATCAGGGCCTATTTTCCCGGATAAAATCCCCTGGGCTAAAGAAGAATAACTCAAAACGCTGGTGCTAAAATCACCACAAATTGGTAGTAACTGCCCTTCTATGTCCCGATCCAGCATGTTGTACTTTTCCTGGATGGCATCTATCGGGCCACAAGCTAAATACTCTTTAAGCTCTGCGGCTGATACATTGCTGACGCCGATAGCGCGGATTTTCCCCTCCTGTTTCAGTGCCAAAAGCGTATCCATAGTTTCTGCTATAGGGGTGGTAGGGTCCTGCCAGTGAGTGATATACAGATCAATGTAATCAGTTCCCAGGCGCTTTAAACTCGTCTGTAATTCTGTTCGAATAGACTGGCCACCTAAGTACCTGCGTACTTGCTGCCCCTGCTCGTCAAAAAAATAATTTCCCTGATTGCCACCCCAAACCAAACCACATTTAGTTGCCAGCACTACTTGATCGCGCCTGCCTTTAATCGCTTGGCCGACCAGTTCTTCTGCCTTCCCTAAACCATAGGCTGGCGCCGTATCTATTAAGTTGACACCACTGTCCAATGCTCCCTGGATAGCGGCGATTGACGCTTTGTCATCGGTACCTCCCCACATCCAACCGCCCATGGCCCAAGTGCCCAAACCAATAACAGATGTATCTAAACCACTACTGCCCAATTTTCTAGATTGCATAATAACTATTCCCCAATTCTTTCTGATCCGTTAACTTACGATCTAAATTATTAATATTGAATGGCAATTTTTCCGACGGTTGCACCGCTCTCGATTTTTTTATGCGCACTTTTTAGGGTGTCTTCACTCAGGCCATATAATGTTTCGGTTAATGTTGTTGTTAAATGCCCCGAGTCCATCAAGCCGGCAATCTCTTTTAATATTTCACCTTGGGATTTGATATCAGGCGTATTAAAAGAGGATTTTGTAAACATGAGTTCCCAGACAAAACCTGCTGATTTTCCCTGCAGTTTATTAAGGTCAACGCTGCCTTCAAACTCAACAATTGAACAGATCATTCCCTGAGGTGCAATCAGTTCTGCCATGGCATCCCAATGGCCTATGGTATCTGCTGTGTTAAAAATGTAATCGACCGTTTCAAAACCTAATTGCTTTACAGAATTAATTAAATCCCGATGATCGGCGACATGGTCTGCGCCCATTTTTCTTGCCCAACTTATTGATTCAGCTCTGGAGGCCGTTGTGATTACGGTTAATTCGGTAAAGTGCTTGGCTATTTGCGTGGCAATGGAACCTACACCACCCGCACCACCAATAATAAGTAAAGTCTTGCCGGTTTCTGTTTTTGATATCCGCAAGCGTTCAAACAACGCTTCACAGGCAGTTAACGATGTTAGAGGCAATACAGCAGCTTGTGCATCACTAAGCTTTGCCGGGGCAAGTGCAATGATGCGCGAATCAACCACTTGATACTCTGCGTTCGAGCCCTGCCTGGAAGCATCACCTGCGAAATAAACACGATCAGCTACTGAAAAATCAGTGACACCAGGACCTACAGAAACGACCTCACCAACGGCATCAAAACCAATAATTCGTGGAGATTCTAAGGTTGTCTCCAACGCCGAACGAATACGTACTTTCGCATCTGCAGGGTTAACAGACACTGCGCTGACCTTGACGATTACATCGAGTTCTCGCATTGTTGGGTAAGCTTCTTCGAAAGAAATAAGGCTGTATTCATCCTCGATGATCAATGAACGGTTAAAGCCAATTGCGTGCATTTTTGTCGCTGTAGACATGATGGTCTCCAAGTAATATTTATTGTTGTATCGACTATAATTTGCCGAATATTTCTTTCAACTTTTGATCTAAAAGCAGTGCATTTGCAAGCGCTGACTAGAGTGCTTCAATGACGCTATTTGCTGTTGTTTCGTCGACAACTAACGCATTGATGTGATTGCCGTGAAGCACAGCGCAAATAGGCCCAACTTTATTCTCACCGGATGCCACACCTATTGTTAATGGGATTTTGGCCAGATCCTCGGGGCTGATAGCGACCAGTCTCGAATTCAACTGGTAATCGCAAACTTGCCCTTTTTCATCCAGCAAGTGTGCTAATAGTTCACCCACAGCGCCGCTTTGTAGAATTTCATTTTGGTCGCTTTTTGCCATTGGATGTAAATCGTAATAGCTGGAGTCTCCCACCAAGATTGATCCGACACCGACAACAGCAATGGTAGCTTTTCGGGCACGTTCCATAACATTTTCAACTGATCGCATACCGAGCAACATATCTTTCTGTTCGATACTTTCAGCAAATAGCGGGGCATGGATTTGATAGGCACGACCGCCTAATTTTTCGGCCATTTGTGTCGCCACATGATTAACGTCAGTGTAATGCTTTCCCTGTACACATCCGGTGGCGGGCACAACTTCAATATCATATTTTCGACTAGGGTTTAAAGCCGCCACTACAGCGCCAACACCTTTACCGCCGGTAATACAAATGATATCCCCGTCTTTAAGGTTTTCCAGCAACACACCGGCCGCCGCTTCACCCACTGTTTGTAAAACAACATCAGGGTTGTCTGAAACGGTGGGGGCAATCATGGCCATTTGTACGCCGCTGAGCTTTTTAAGTTGCTCCTCTACATCTAATAAAGGTTGGAAAGGACACTTAATGTTTATTTCCACCATGCCTTTTTCCCGACCCTGCTTTATCAATCGATTTACCCGGGCGGTAGACAAATTCATCAGTGTGGCGATTTCAGACTGCTTCAATCCTTCAATATAATGCATCACCAATACTCGGTGAATTTGCCGTTCTGTCTCGTATGCTTGAAGGTTGCTAGCAAAGGCCATTTTATTCATTTATGTCTTTTCTCTATTTATTTATGCAATTATTTAGTAACAATGCCACGCACTAGCGACCAGTTATGAAGTAGCACACTTGCCTGGCTATTAAGGCTTACAGGAAAAACTACAAACTATGATGCATGATCTTTTCTGCTGATAAAGTGGTTAGATGCCGCGGCACCAAGCAGCACTGCACCTATAACCAAGGTTTGGTAATAAGCTGGCACCAGCGTTAACATGCCCAATGTCAGTGTCATGATGATCAGCGCGCCAATGAATGATCGCAATACTTTTCCTTCGCCACCACTGAATGCCGTCCCGCCGATTAATACCACCAGGATCGCTGTCAGCTCCATTCCATCTCCCGAGAGCGGATCACCCAGAGACATAAAACTGGCGCGTGCAATTCCGGCCAGTGCTGCCGACATGCCAACGATGGCATACAGGACAAAGACGATCATTGAGGTGTTAATTCCGGAGAGCTTCGCAGCCGTAGGATTACCGCCTGTTGCCGCTGCATATTTGCCGAGTAACGATCGATTCTGCAGAACGATAAGCACAACAGTAACGCCCACAGCCACCCAAAAGGCCATCGGCAGCCCCATCAGAACCCCCTCTCGACCGTAGTCGTTGAACCATTGTGGCATTCTCAAATCACCCATCGACTTAATCGCCGAAACACCATCCTGAACCAGTAGTAGTGCTATCCCTTTAAACAGGCTCAAGGTAATCAGTGTCGCGATAACCGGTGTGATTTTAAACCTGACCACCAGTAACCCATTGAATGCTCCCAGTAGTGCGCCGCACACTGCGGTGATGGAGAAGGCGGCCCAAAAAGATACACCATTAATGGCCAACATGGCATATATGACCGCGCTTAAGCCCATGGTACTGCCAACCGATAGGTCGATGTATCCTGATACCATAAGTAATGTGAAGGCACCTGCCAGTACTAGTATCGGCGCGGACACTCTGAGTATATTAATGATATTTTTTTCGTATAGAAAATTACCGCGCTCGAACAACTCAAACCTATCGAGGTTCGCAAGGCTCAAAAAGGCGATTACCGCGATCAGCACAAAGTAAATATAGTAATTGCGTAGAAATAGCGCGGCTTGTCCAGGGACTGTCCGCGAGAAATTATAAGTAGTTGATTTGAACATCTATGTCACCGTTTTCATTGATTTCTACGGGTCAGTGCCCATGTTTGTGCCATGATAGCCAGGAATACCGCTACCGCTTTCAGTATGAACTGCCAATCCGGTGATAGCGTCAGCCCTGTCGCAGCGGATGTCACAACAGCTAGGATTATCGCACCAAAAAACATTCCAATGACTGAGCCAAATCCTCCTGCAATTGCAATCCCCCCCAGCAATGCGATCACCAGCGCGTCGAATTCCATCAACATTCCTCGATTTGAATAGCCTGATTGGAATTCTGATGAAAGAAGGATGCCGACAACACCTGCAATGGCTGAGCTAAATAGATACAAATAGGTTATATGCCTGGCATTATCAATGCCTGACAATCTGGCCGCAGTTGGGTTCGCACCAATCCAATAGGTTAATCTGCCAAAAAGCATTTTTCTCTCAATGAAAATAGCCACCAGAAGTAATGCAGCCATAAATACAACGGGCAACTGTATCGACGTCCCAAACACTTTAAGACTTCCAAGTAACCCAAAGTCATCGGGCAGATTAGTATTTCGCTGCGAGCCCTGGGTAATGACTTGAGCAATGCCGCGAGCAACCATCATCGTCCCCAAAGTTACAATAATGGATGGAATTCGAAATTTAACGACAAACAGAGCATTGAGTCCGCCAATTGCCAGCGCCCCGGCCAAGGCTGCCAACAAAGCTAACCAGTAAGGTAGTCCCAGCCCCGATGACAAAGCATTGGCACCGCCTATTGATTGTGCAAACCAAACTGAAAGAACCCCTGACAAGGCAACAATACCTCCAACCGAAAGATCGAAATTACCCGACACCAAGAGAAACGAGACCCCCACACCAAGAGAAATAACGGCCCAATTATTGGTAACCAGGTTAAGCATATTCTGTAGTTGAAAGAAATTTGGCACTAACATTGATGCAATCAAAAACAGGCCGATTGCCACTGATGCGACCAACAATGTGATATACATTTGGTCGCTCATACGCCGATTATCAATAAGCGCAGTATCGGCTTTTATTGAAACACTCATTGTGTCACTCCTTTATTTCCGCCAGTCACAACATTGAGAATATCTGTGCTATCTAAATTAGGCCCATTGATGATTACAGATTTAAGTGAACCGCAATAAAGCAAAAAGATGCGATCGCAAATGCCCAGGACTTCCTCGAGCTCTGTTGAAAAGAGCGCCACTGAATTCCCCTCGTCTGCTAGATTCTTAATAATGTCGTAGATCTCAGTTTTTGCACCTACATCAACACCGCGTGTAGGTTCGTCGAGTAATAACAAGTCCGCATCTGAAAACAAACACTTCGCCAGTACCACTTTTTGTTGGTTTCCACCTGAAAGTTTTTCAGTATGTTTTTCGATTGAATTGGTGGCGATGCCGAGTTTTTCTACGTAATTAACAGCGGCCGTTAGCTCGTCAGATGATCTAAAGACTCCATTGTCTGACATCCGTCGAATATTCATCACCGGTATGTTTTCGCGAATCGTTAAGTTGGTGAATAACCCCTGGGTCCGGCGTTCTTCTGGAACTAAAGCGATGCCTGCCGCAATGGCTTGCTTAGGTGTATTCCCCACTGGTTGACCTTTGAAAACAATAGAACCAGACACTTTATCTGCACCAAATAATGCACGGGCAATCTCGGTTTTGCCCGCGCCAACAAGACCATAAAAACCGACGATTTCACCTTTATTAATATCAAAAGAAACATTTTTTAACAGGCTGTTGGATAGGCCTTTTGCTGAGAGAACAACTTCATTGGTCACAGCGGTTCTTGGTGTATAGTTTTGAATCAGACTACGACCAATCATCATATCAATTAGTTCAGAGCGCCCTGCAACCTCGCTGAGAGGTTTAGTGACAATATGTTTTCCATCCCTGAGCACTGTTACTACGTCACCAAGGGTGAGAATTTCGTCAAGTTTGTGCGATATATAAACGACCGTAACTTGTTGCTCTCTTAACCTTCTTATCACAGTAAATAGTCGCTCGACTTCACGTTCTGACAAAGCCGCTGTCGGCTCATCCATGATAATAACGTTAGCACCTGATGAGGCCGCTCGAGCGATTTCAATAATTTGTTTTTGCGCAACACTTAAAGATGAAACCCGTGCACTTGGGTTTATAGATGGCTCGATAGTGGCCAGTGTTTGAATAACCCTATCCTCTAGATCTGAATGAATGACAAAGCCAAATCGGCTCTGTTCCATTCCCAGGGTCAAGTTCTCTAATACACTGAGTTCATCGACCACATGCAGTTCCTGAAATAAAGTGGCGATACCACTTTCACGGGCATCTTGGGTACTGTTTGGCTGGTAGGCAACTCCATTGACTTTCATAACTCCCTGAGTGGGTTGCAGTGCCCCCGTTAACATTTTTATCAAGGTTGATTTCCCGGCTCCGTTTTCACCAACTAAGCAGTGGACGGTGCTGCTCTCGATTGAGAAGCTGACATCATCGACTGCCCTGACACCGGGATAGTCTTTGATGAGCCCCTCGACCGAGAGAGCGGGTGATTGATGTTGATTGGCCAAACTGATCTCTCCAAAAAGTCGTTCAACTTAAATATCGTACAATCGCGACACGACAAATTTGAACTAGCGTATTTATTGTTATTGTAGGAGTGGAGGGATAAACGCCCTCCCTTTCATTCTGCATAAAAAGCTTGGAGGTCGACTTAGAATCACTGATTAAAGACGACCTTCAAGTTAACTCAGCTAGTTACCAAACTGAGCTGAGAGCCATGTTTTAGCTTCTTCTTTAGGCATAGACCAATATGAAATTGTATACGCTTTGTAAAAAAACTCTTCAGCAGTACCACTTGTCTTAGCGACCTTGCCATTAATAACATCCATGACCAAATCGATACGTCCACGTGCAGTTTCTACCGGAGGAAGTCCCATTGATACTTTTAGGCTTGAGTTGGGATCATAAATTTGATCAAACTCTACGGAATCAAAATCTACACTGGCTACGATTTCAGTTAAAGGCTTCCCATTTTCAAACTTTCCGCGACCAAGTTGAGACAAGCCCGCCATTGTACCCACCGTAAGGGCCGATGATTCAGAGTAAATGATGTTCACATCTGGTTGCTGCGTTAACAGGTCAACAATGATCTGTTTGGCTGCTTCCTGCCCATCACTTGAATCCAAAGCACCCAGGTTTTTGGCACCGGGATCAACTGAAAGTACACCATTAGCAAATGGGTTGGTACGTCCGGAGTTTACTTCCGTGTGGTTTGGCCAGCCAAGCTGAACCATAACAATGGGCTTGTTGGGATGAGCATCTTTCCAGGCCTTAGCCATTTGCGCACCCATTTCGAAGGAAACTCCCGCTTCATCACTTCGTGCGGTCGGAATACCTGTATCCGTGATCGGACTAAAGAAAGAAGTCATGGCAATTTTGTCACCAAGTGCTTCTTTAACCCCAGGTGTAGCGGCTTCACCGTCCCATATGTGCAATGTTGCACCATCAAAAGCACCGGCAGCAACTTGGTCAACATTCTGCGTCATTACCGCTGAATCAGATTTACCATCAAAAACGACAACTTCAGCACCGTATTTTTCTTTGGCATAACGCTGAGCTTCAGTGGCTTGAGATTGGTGGAAAACGTTGGACAAATTGGATACGAAGAACGCGATCCGCTCACCCTCTGCGTTTACCATCGTTGTGAAACTTGTCGCCAATATCATCGACGTAACTAACAGGCCTCTCTTAAAGGATTTATTCAAATTTTTCCGCTTCATCATTATCTCCAAATGTTTATTGTTTTTATATTCTCTCGGCAGACTCAGAACTACTGCGCAATCGACCGAACTGATATTTATATCAAACATTGATTTTAATTCCGCTTTATGGAATTTACTGTGATTCCACAAGCAGTTCAATAGAAATTTGCGACTTTATTGTTTGCCTTATGGAACCTGGCAATAACTGAGAATACATGCAGAAATAGCACTACTCTCATACGAGTGAAATATATTTCACTTGATGAAATATGTTTCGCTGTGTAAAATATAATCACTTTTAATAGATGGGTCAACAGTAAAACGATACTTTTTGTATTATTTTAGTCACTGATTAACTGCCACATTTTATAACTGGTCAAAAAATCGGCAATAAACACATCAGATAGAGTAGCAACTAAAAGCTTTAATAAGCTGGGAGGCTTTAAATCAACGCCATGAGTTAATAAGTAAGACTCTATTGGCTCAATCGGATTCACAAACATGTTGCTAAAGCGCAATTTTATTTTTATCAGGGAATTATTATGAGCTGTGTCACGAAAAATAAATTTATAGAACCGATAGATGTACAGAGCGTTACCGCGCAGTGGAAAAAAAGAGGTTTTGGCTGCTCTATTTACGTTGATTCTCCAGGACAAGAATGGCCAGACTTTATTCACCCCTGCAACGAATTAGTGATGGTTCTTGATGGGCAATTGAGAATGCTAGTCGAAGATGAAGAGTTCATTGCTAACCCAGGCGACGAAGTGTTTATTCCTAAAAACACTTACCATTCTCTTTTTAACACCTTTAATGGAACCACCAGATGGTTCTATGGATATGATTGACTTATCAAAGCTATTTAATAGACGCTATTTTCTGCCCTTCGCCACCTGATCGCAATTACAAAGCTGAAGGGAAAAGCGAAGGGAAGTAAGGCATATTAGGTTGATGAAAAACAATACAACGACTAATTATCCCAAATAAAATGGCTAGCGTTAAAACAACCCAGGTGATGTAAAATGACTATAGATATGAATGAAAAGAAGCTGCGCGAAGACATGTGTGAAATTGCCCGTATGATGTATGTCAAAGGTCTTATTTGTGGGCCTGCGGGTAATATTTCTGCTAGGTTAGAAAAGGGCCTATTTTTACTTACACCCTCAATATTTTTCAAACAGCGCTTAAAACCCGATCAGTTGATTATTGTCGATGATAAGGGAAACAAGGTGGGTCCGCAGACTCATGCTAATCGAGATTTAATGCCCACTTCGGAGACATCTATGCATTTGCAGACCTATCAAAACCGACCGGATGTCGGTGCGATTGTGCATGCACATCCAAGCTTCTGTGTGGCATTAAGCGTCGCTGGGAAAAAAATTCGACCGCAAGTTCTGACCGAGGCGATGCTTTTTTTAGGCGCTATTGCTGAAGCTGAGTATCAGACCCCAACCAGTGACGAGCTGGGAGCAGAAGTAGGACGACTGATGCTCAACCATGATTGTGTTCTACTGCCCTATCATGGCGTTACAGTTGCTGGAAAAGATATGTGGGAGGCCTGTGCGAAATTAGAAGTATTAGAGCAAACAGCTCAAATTTGTACTCTTGTCGAGCAATTGGGAGGCGAAAAACCGCTTGCTCAGGCACATGTCAAGGACATGCTCAAGCTACGACAGAATTGGGGTTTAGCCAAACCCAGTGATTCTGATTTACTTCATCAGTAGCGGTTTAATAGAGGGATATTGTGTGCAAATATATTGTCTGTTGAATTGGCTGTCTTACCACAAAACAACCGACGTGGCTTACGTCAGATAAATCCATTAGTCTGTTCACTGGTGCTTTTTCCACCTCTGCTAAAGCAATATTAATGAAATTCCAGCCTTTATTAAGTCTGTATTGTCTATGGAATCGATCTTGATAAGAGTATCCATGTAAGTCGTGTTGCCGATCATTAATCCGACAATTAATATCCACTGATGGACTTTGGTGGCGGTAAATTTTTAATGCAAGGTATTGGTAATCACGCCAGTTGGAAACAAAATATCTGAGCGCAAAACCAGAGTACTCAGCGGTATCAAAATCCAGCTTTAATACATTTAGGGATGCATTATCTGGGGCGCTGACAATTGTCATTGCCTTTGCCCAGATCCTCTGCTGCTGATCTGGGCTTTTAAAATCAACAAGTATCGGAAAGTTTTGATACATTTGTATCTCATCGTAGATGGTCATGGCTAGATTTCTAAAGCTAATCAGTGCCAACAGCAGTGCACCACTAAGCATTGCTATCAGTTGTAACTTAGAAGACTCCGTTCTACAGTAGTAAATCACCGTCAGCGCCATCCAGGCACCTGTCAGGTCATTTAAGACATCCGTTAATGAAAAGTTAGAACCACGTAACAGTTGTAGCCCTTCTATTGCGCTTCCGACAAGAACAGTAAGTACCAGCAAACTCGCTATCAATACGTTAACAGCTAGTTTGTTACACCAAGAAATTCGGCCTATTAACAGTGTCCAGATAAAAAAAGCGGCAACATGGCCTATGTTCCAAAGCTCGTTTAACAAACGATGTCCACTCTCCACGCCGCCCCATAAGAGCAAGAGAACACAGATGGCCGACAGCAAATAGGTTAGAGGCCAAATAAAACGAGACATTGAGGCTCCGAGTAAATTTTAAGTATAGGAGTGAATTCTCGAAAGTGGGATAAAGGGGTGAGATTACAGTTCTGTGACTGATGCAGGATTAGAAGCAATTTACGGTAGTGATACGCAGCCGCAAGCTGGGCGTGGTAGTGCAAAAAGAAGGCG
>MABF01000056.1 GCA_002163025.1 'Osedax' symbiont bacterium Rs2_46_30_T18 | reverse complement strand
GAAGTTGGAAGTTGGAAGTTGGAAGTTGGAAGTTGGAAGTTGGAAGTTGGAGTTTAAGTGAAGAGTTGTGAGTTTATAAAATGATTGTTGTATTCAGTGCCCCTTTAAATACGGACCTAAGTGGTTTCACTAAGCAGCTGTGGAAGATGAAAATTGTCCACAGGGTGGTTATTGAGCAAAGCCAGGTTCTGATAGTGGAAGATGAGCATAACGCGAAGTTGGTGACGCAGTTATATCAACACTGGCAACAAGGTGGTGATTTTGATCCTGAACTGGTTCGCCAGGTCGCAGAGGTTGGCGGCAACTCGACGACAACAAATTCAAGAGCGGTGAATTTTAAAAAAATTCCACTGGTTCTGTTGCTGTTAGTGGCCAGTCTGCTACTGACTTTAGGTATAGATTTTGGGCAAAATATAGAGTTGCGCAGATTGCTAAGTATCACCGACTTTGACTATGTCGGTAGGTATAATACCCTGAATCAGTCATTCGAGTCTCTACAGCTTTGGCGGTTTATTTCTCCCATTTTTATGCATTTCAGTATTATCCATCTGATTTTTAACGGGTTATGGATTTGGGTGATAGGCACTGTGATTGAACAGCAACAGAAAAGTTTAGTGTTACTGGGCATCGTAATATTTTCGGCTATCAGCTCAAACGTGGTCCAGTACTTAGTGTCGGGGCCCTATTTTGGCGGCTTATCGGGCGTTGTATATGCCCTGATATCGTACGCCTGGCTATGGGATAAGCTAACTGAGAAAAAACTATTGGTCGTTTCCAATGCCCTGATGGGTTTTATGGTGGTCTTTTTAGGGCTTGGCTACTCCGGGTTGTTAACCCAGCTGGGTTTGGGAGATATCGCTAACACCGCCCATTTAAGCGGGTTAGTGTCTGGGCTGATTGCCGCAGTTGCCCTCGCCGCATTTAGCCCTGGTAGATTGAAGCTAAATAAAGACTAGGCAGAACGCTCGCACAGTGACAAAAGAACCTAGAGTAGATTAGTGAAACAGCAGTGCAGGATAGGAATTTGTACTTTGTTGTGCCAGTGCTAAGTAATTTTCTTAGTGCATTTGTAACAATGCTAATTGCTTGCTGAAACCCGATTTAAGAATACTTTTAGATAAAATATTGAGCCTAAAATATGAATTACGAAGAATTAATAGCGCAGATGACCCCGCAAATGCATCAGGCAATAAAGACTGCCATTGAATTGGGTAAGTGGCCAGATGGAAAAAAAATGTCTGCCCAGCAGTTGCAAATTTGTATGCGTGCGGTAATCCACTACGATCAAAACTTACCGGCAGAGGACAGGATTGGTTTCATCGATCGCAGTCGTGAAGACGGCACTATGAAGGGAGTCGATCCACTGCAAGAGCAAGTGCTTAAATTCCATTGATAACAATTTTACAGCCAGTTGTTAAACAAAATTCCAAGAGCAGTAGTTAAGTTAACTTGAGCCGTTAATGCGATATATTGCCGGGACAATAAAATCTCAGTTATTGAGAGCATAAATACAGGTGTGACAAGAACCTATGCCGATACTTAGAACAGGTGCGATGCAGAAAATGCGTACCGAATTAAGCGATTCAATACATTATTACTTAGAGTTAGATGATCAACCACTGTTGATGAATGAGCTTATTGGTCAGGAAATATACCTGGAAAATTTGGGTGAAATTCACTGTAGTCACTGTGGTCGCCTGACTAAAAAAAGCTTTAGCCAAGGTTACTGTTTTCCCTGCTTTAAAAAATTGCCGCAATGTGATTTATGCATGATGAGTCCGGACAGATGCCACTTTCACTTAGGTACTTGTCGTGACGAAGAATGGGGCAAGTCAGTATGTTTTAATGAACATATTGTCTATCTGGCTAATTCTTCAGGGGTCAAAGTTGGCATCACCAGAGCGACCCAAGTGCCTACTCGCTGGATAGATCAAGGGGCCGTGGAAGCGCTGCCTATTTTTAGGGTGAAGACCCGGCAGCAGTCTGGCTTAGTGGAGAAAATTTTCTCTGAGCATATCAGCGATAAAACCAATTGGCGCAAGATGCTAAAAGGCGAAATTACCCAGATTGATCTGCCCGGCATGCGCGATCAATTGATGGAAACTTGCAAGGTCGAATTGGCTGAGCTAACGGCTGAACACGGTTTGCAGAGCATAGTGCCGATCACTGGAATCGCAGTGCAAAGTTTGAGTTATCCCGTGATTGAATACCCGAGCAAAATCAGTTCACACAACCTGGATAAAACACCCAGAATCAGTGGTGTTTTGAAGGGAATCAAAGGCCAGTATTTAATTTTAGATAGCGGTGTGATCAATTTAAGAAAATACACTTCTTATGCCATTGAAATTGGTACTTGTAGCTAGTTGATTGGCTATCTCCCTTTAGGCCGCCTGTGGGCGGTCTCTTGCTGAAACTTCTCGTCTGTGTGTACACCCTTATGGACATTTGTTGCGGCCCTCACTGTGAAGCTATTAAACCGTTATGTATTTGTAGTGGAAGATTTTAACTATATTCATCTATTGCTAAGAAAACTGTACTTTTTTACTAAACAGTAGTGATTATATGGCCTGTTAGTCTCTATACTATGGCTGTGGAAAATGTCGACACATGTGCTCACTAAGATGTAGGTATGCCAAACAAGGCACTCGAATTTCCCCTAATAACAACAGTTTTTTGTACAGAGGTTTTATTCATGTCTCAACCTAAAGTTATATATTTAAAAGATTACCAAGTTCCCGCATTTTTGATCGAGCATACACAACTACACTTTGAGTTGATGACTGAGTTTACCCAAGTGACAGCGCGTTTAACCCTTAAACGCAATCCAGATGCCAGCGATCAAAGTGCCGATCTTTTTTTACACGGCGACACTGAATTAGAATTACAAAAAATTGCTATTGATGGCACGGAGCTCACTGCTGCTCAGTACCAGCGTGATGAGAGCGGATTAACGCTCAGTGGACTGGCCGATGAGTTGCAGCTGGAAGTGATCACTATTATACATCCGGACAAAAATACTGCCCTTGAAGGGCTGTATAGGTCCGGTGGGATGTTCTGTACTCAGTGTGAAGCGGAAGGCTTCAGGCGTATTACGTTCTATATGGACAGACCTGATGTGATGTCAGTGTTTGAAACAACTCTGAGCGCCGATAAGAAAGAGTACCCAGTGCTTCTTTCTAACGGTAACCAAGTAGCACAAGGCGATGGCGAAGATGGGCGCCACTGGGCGACCTGGGAAGATCCTTTTCCAAAGCCAGCCTATTTGTTTGCGCTAGTTGCCGGAGATTTAGCACACATTGAAGATAGCTTTGTGACTATGTCTGATCGCAAGATTAGCTTAAAAGTTTACGCCGATGAAAAAGATTTAGATAAGCTGGACTACGCGATGATTTCACTCAAGAAATCAATGCGTTGGGATGAGGAAGTGTTTGGCCGAGAATACGACCTTGATCTGTTTAATATAGTGGCTGTTGACTTCTTCAATATGGGCGCGATGGAAAATAAAGGTTTAAATATCTTTAACACCTCCTGTGTCTTAGCCCATCCACAAACGACCACGGATGCAACTTTCCAGAGAGTTGAAGCGATTGTCGCCCATGAATACTTTCACAACTGGTCCGGTAACCGGGTGACCTGTCGGGATTGGTTCCAGCTCAGCCTGAAAGAGGGTTTTACGGTTTTTCGCGATGCCGAATTCTCCTCAGATATGAACTCACGAACCGTTAAACGTATTGAGAGTGTGCAGACCTTGCGCACCGGTCAGTTCTCTGAAGATGCCGGACCCATGGCGCATTCAATCCGCCCGGCGTCCTTTATCGAAATATCTAACTTTTATACCCGCACAGTCTATGAAAAAGGCGCCGAAGTGGTAGGTATGGTGTATACCTTGCTGGGTGCAGAAAAGTTCAGAGCGGGCAGCGATTTGTATTTCGAACGCCACGATGGACAAGCTGTCACCACCGATGATTTTATCAGTGCGATGCAAGACGCTTCAGGGCGAGACTTGTCGCAGTTTAAAAACTGGTATAGCCAGGCGGGAACACCGCTACTCACTATTACCGATAATTATGATGAGCAGCTACAACGCTACGACATCACTATCTCTCAAAGTTGCCCGGCGACACCTGGTCAGAGTGAAAAACTGCCATTTCACATGCCTTTTAGCTTAGGCTTGCTGGATGAAGAAGGTAAAGATATTGACCTTGTAGGCAACAATACAGCGCTGCTAGAGGTGACTAAATCCGAGCAGACATTCAGTTTTGACAATATCCGAGTAAAACCTGTGCCTTCACTGTTGCGTGGCTTTAGCGCTCCGGTGAAACTGGATTATGAATATTCTCGCGAGCAGTTAGTGTTTTTGATAAGCCACGACTCCGATGGTTTTAACCGCTGGGAGGCGGCGCAAAAACTCGGCGTTGATATCATCCAGGAATTAGTCAAAAGCCTGCAGCAAGGTGCTGAGCTGTGTTTGGATAATTGCCTGATAGACGCCTACCGCAACGTGTTATCCGATGGCTCACTGGACAAAGCGATGATGGCCCAAGTATTGACGCTGCCCTCGGAACTCTACCTGGCGGAACTCTGTGATGAAGTTGAAGTTGGCAATATACACCGTGCCAGAGAGTTTGTACGCAAGCGCTTAGCCACGGCACTGGAGATAGAGTTCCTGGCAGCCTACCAAGGTGCCAGGTTAGCGGCAGAGGCCTATCAGCCAAGTGCTAAGTGCATTGCTAAAAGACAATTGCAAAACCTTAGCTTAGGCTATTTGATGGCACTAGAGAAAGATAGCTACCTGGAACTGGCTCTCAAGCAGTACCACGAAGCTGACAATATGACCGATAGCATGGCGGCTCTGGTGCAAGTAGCGCACTCTAACTTTGTCGATGCTGGCACTGAACTGTTAGCGCAGTTTTATGACAAGTGGTCTGAAAATACCTTAGTGGTCAATCAGTGGTTTGCCGTTCAGGCAACAGACCCCAAATCCGGTTCGCTGGAAAAGGTTAAGCAGCTGATGCAGCACCCGGCCTTCGATTTTGTCAATCCAAACAAAGTGCGCTCTGTAGTGGGTGCTTTTTGTATGCAAAACCAGGTGAATTTCCACGCCGAAGATGGCAGCGGTTACTTGTTTCTGGCGGATCAGATTATTGCCTTAGATAAATCGAACCCACAGCTGGCTTCGCGGTTGCTCGGGCCGCTTTCGAAATGGAATCGCTATACCCAAGTGCGTCAAGTGTTAATGCGTGAGCAGTTAGTGCGTATTATGGAAAGTGGTGAGCTATCCGCAGATGTATTTGAAGTTGTTAGCAAAAGTTTAGCTTAATTGATAACCAGATATCGCTGTGGGTTATTGCTTCGAGTCTTGCCTGGCGGTCTTTGTCACGCAGTGCTGATTGATAATCGCAGCGGTAATATTTTTTTAGAAGATTGATAGAACTAGTATCTTAGGCTAAGGTCAATCTATAGTGTTTGGAACTTCAGCTGGGGTGCACAACGCAGCTGTTAAGTGACAGTTTAAGCTACAGCCTGCAGCGCATATTGCTGCAGTAATTGATAAATTTAACATGGATAAAATGATGGCGCGCACAATTTCCAATGATGATAAGTTTGATTTGCAACAAAATTTTCGTCGCTATATAAAATTTCACGATTTATATCTGCAATACAACGAAAAGTTTAAAACATCCAAGGCGAGCAGAGTGTGGATCGCGGCCATTGTCGCAGTGGTTTTTGCCATGGGCTCCGCCTACTTTATGGGAGTAGCCTCTGGTTTGTTCGGTTTGTATTTTTATCGTGTGATCACAGCTAGTATGCAAAAAAGTAATGCTGAAGAGGGTCGCGAAAGCGCTGAGCGCTGGTTCGCCGCCAAAGGGTTGAGATTTGAAGGTCGGGTTCTGTATCACACTGAGGATCAAATGTTAGAGGCACCTATCGATCCCTTTGACGATGCAATTTACAACTAAAGCTCATCGTATTTCCTGACTACTACTATCCCCTCTGAACAGCTATTGATATCAATGGCTGTCACTCTATTACACTTTTGCACAAGATCACTGTCACGGTCTATGACAGTTAGGCATCAATAATCGCCAATCAAGGTTCGTTCAATTGAGTTACCACTTAAGCATAAACAGTGGCTAGCTAGGTTGCAGTAATCAGGTTATTTATGGCAAAAACAGAATTCCAAGGGTTAACCGCCAGAACCCGGAAAATGCTGGCAGCTAATGAAAATTTAGCCGTAGATTTTAAGCGCGAAGTGAGCGGCGTTAAAAGTAGCGACTTTGTGGCTTTCGCCAACGCTGCAGATGGTGGCACGCTTTTGCTTGGGGTCGATGAATACACTTCCAATACAGGATTGCAACGTGGCAGAGTGGTCGGCTGTAGTGTCGACGATAAAGCGCGACTGGCGTTGGTCAATAAAGCGCTGGAATGTACCCCGAGCATAGAAGTAGATGTCTACATTGAAAACTTAAAAAAACTGCCGATTATGCGCATCGAAATTCGGGCCAATCAGCATCGCCCATTTTGTAATTCTCGCGGCGAATACAGCATTCGCTCACAGGGGCGCAACCGGGCCCTGTATCCCAGTGAGATGCTAAATATTTTCTTGGAAACCGAAGCTGAGTTGTTTTATCATCGCTTTAAAGGGGTGGCGACCAAACTCGAGGCACAAGTGAACGAGATCAGCGGTGCCCTCAACGCTGAATTATTAACCGTCAGTAGCAGTATGGAACAGCTGGAAAAGCAGTTGAAAATGGCCTTTGGTCGAATCGGCCAGCTGACTGACAGCAGTAAAAAACGCTCCAGAAATTTACTGCATAATGTTCAGGATAATCAGCTGATACTGGCCAACTTAGAGCGGGCAATAGCAGACGACGCCAGTGCTGAACAACATAAAGACAGATTAGAGCTACTGGAAGAGAAAGTGGATAATATCTTAAAGCTGCTATCAGCTAACAAAAAAAACAATCAATAAGGTGAGAGAGTTTGTATGAGTCATAGGTTGCGCAGTAAAACCGCTTGGGTATTTGATCTGGATGGTACACTGACTAACCCAGTGCACGATTTTGCACATATGCGCAGTGCTCTGGGAATGGCAGAGAATGCAGATATACTGCAGACTATCGCCGAGACAAAAGGCGCTCAGCGGGCGCTGTTAACGCAGCAGCTGGATAAGCTGGAAGCTCATTATGCGGCCAGGGCATCTGCCGCTATCGGTGTTGAAAAGTTGATTGCTCAATTGGTCAAGAGAAATTGCCTGCTGGGAATTTTTACCCGTAATACTAAAGAGATGGCGCTGCTTTCGCTGCAGGCGATTGGCGTAGCGCAATATTTTGACAGCGATTTTATAATTGGCCGGGATCAAGCGCCACACAAACCAAACCCAGTAGGGTTAACCCAGTTATTACAGCAATGGCAAGTGCAAGTATCTGATGCAGTGATGGTGGGAGATTTTAGATTTGATCTAGAGGCGGGTAGGGCGGCGGGTACGGCCACAGTGCATATTGCCAAAGATGAACAGCGCTGGCCTGAGCTGACGGACTATTATTACAGCTCTCTAGTCCAGCTGAGCGCGGATTTGGCCGGCTAGTTAAATTGGTCGAGCCAGGATAAAAAACCATCGCAGTTAGCTCAGTTTTTTAACCCTGCCAGCTTTTGCGATGGACTGAGTTGACTGACTAGTTTTATAGTCCGCTGGCCCAATTGAGCGCAGAACTGGACGGCTAAGTTATTAGCAATACGGATTAAAAAAGCCGTGGCAGTTGCCGCGGCTTTTTTAATGCAGCAACGCTTTAGCGCTGAAATGGATACACTGAACCCAGCTGCAGAATTTGTGTCAGCTCATCCAGAGCGCTGCGCGACTCCAGCAACAATTGTGGGTCTGCCAGGTCAGCGTCAGTCAGACGGTCGCGGTAGTGGCTTTCAACCCAAGTATTTAAGCGGCTGTAGAGCTGGTCATTGATGAAGGTTGCCTGATTGGCTGCGCGCTGTTCGGCCTCATTCATGACGATACGTAAACGCAGACAGGCGGGCCCGCCGCCATTGGACATGCTCTGTTTCAGGTCAAAGACTAAGGTCTCATCAATAGGGCTGTCACTTTGCACTAAAGATTGCAGGTATTGCCAGACTGCCGGGTTGTTCTCGCACTCCTGAGGTATTACCAACACAGTTTTTCCAGATGGAAGTGATAGCAGCTGGCTGTTAAATAAGTAGCTAGTGACGGCATCTTCGACACTGACTTGGGAGCTTGGTGCTTCAACAATGTGGAAATTATCGCCCATCTTCTGGCGCAGTTGTGCCTTTACTTGATCTTGATTCAAAAATGCCTGTTGGTGGCAGAACAAGATATTGGCATTGCCAACGGCGATCACATCGTTGTGAAACACTCCGGCGTCGATGATATCTGGGTTCTGCTGGGCGTAAACCACGTGTCGATCATCTAACTGGTGTAATCTGGCCACTGCCTGGGATGCTTCTATGGTGTGTCTGGCCGGGTATATTTTGGGTGCCGGTTGGGTGCTGTCAAAGGCGTGTTTTCCATAGACAAAGAACTCAACCCCGCGCTCGGCGTAATTGTGACTAAAGCGTGTGTGATTGGCCGCTCCCTCATCACCAAAGTGATCGACGCTGGGCAGTGCATCATGATGGGCGAAATGCCGCTCATCGCTAAAGGTTGCCTTGAGGATGCGCCCGGTCACCTGATGCTCAATAGAGCGGTGAAACTTATTACTCAAATTGGCCGGCGTGAAGTGGATTTTTTGATCCGCAGTGTCGGCGCTTGGAGAAATAGTGGCGGCATTGGCAGTCCACATGCTCGATGCAGAACAGCAAGTCGCTAAAATTCTGGGTGCCTGCTTGGCAGCCTGGAGCAACACGTTTGCATCGCTGCCGCTGAACCCCAATTTGCGTAATGTGTGAATATCAGGTCGCTCTTGAGGGGCCAAAACCCCCTGCACCATACCCATGTCAGCCAGAGCCTTCATTTTTGTCAGCCCTTGCAAAGCGGCTTTCTTAGGATTGGCCAGATTAGCTTGATTTTTTTCTGAGGCGACATTGCCAAATGATAATCCAGCGTAGTTGTGAGTAGGTCCCACTAAACCGTCAAAGTTAGCTTCAATCGCTTTCATCTTAAACTCCAAAACAAGCGCCTCTGAAAGGGCACTGGTAAGTATTTTTTTTGCGCCGCCAACATACATGCTGGCGGCCAGGGTGAGATTAAATAGTCAGACCTGGAGACAGTGTCTGGGGCATAACCAGAGTGTCAGTTTCCATACCGGCTACCGGGTATGCACAGTAATCGGCGGCGTAATAGGCACTTGCTCTATGGTTGCCACTGGCACCAACACCACCAAAAGGCGCAGCTGAGCTGGCGCCAGTGGTCTGTTTGTTCCAGTTTACTATGCCGGCTCTGATATGCTTATAGAACTCCTGGTACTCGGCTTTGCTGTCGCTAAACAGTCCCGCTGCCAGGCCGAAACGGGTATTGTTAGCGCCGGCAATAGCCTGACTAAACTCATCGTAGCGGATGACTTGTAATAGCGGGCCGAAATGCTCCTCATCTGGAAGATCCGTCACTTTAGAGACATCTATCAACCCGGCACTGACCAGACCTGTTCCGGCTTGCAGCTTCTGTAAAGAGACTAATACTTCTCCACCTAAAGTCTGCAGATTGTTTTGCGCAGTTACCATGTTATCTGCTGCCTGCTCAGAAATTAGACTGCCCATGAACGGCGCCGGATCGGCAAATTGGCTACCGACCTTGATCTCGGCTACGGCACTGGCCAGCAGCGCCAAGAATTGATCGCCCTGGTCGGTGTTGGCAACAAACAGGCGTCTGGCGCAGACACAGCGCTGTCCGGTAGTAATGTACGCCGATTGGATGGTCTCGTTGACCGCTGCGCGCAGATCGCTGATCTGACCGACAATCAGCGGGTTGTTACCGCCCATTTCCAGCGCTAAAATTTTCTCGGGTTGGCCAGCGAATTGGCGATGCAGTAAAGCACCAGTATTGGAGCTACCGGTGAAGAACAATCCGTCCAGACCCTGATGACCCGCAAGTGCTATGCCAGTCTCTTTCTCGCCTTGGACTAAGTTCAGTACACCTTGTGGAAGACCTGCCTGCTGCCACAGCTCAACCATGTACATGCCCACCCGTGGGGTCAGCTCGCTCGGTTTAAAGATAACGCAGTTACCTGCGATGATTGCCGGGACTATGTGCCCATTGGGTAAGTGGCCTGGAAAGTTGTAGGGACCAAACACTGCAACGACACCGTGTGGCTTATGGCGTAAAGTGTTTCTTACTGCGCCCATATCCGTTTCTGTTATCCCGGTGCGCTCGGCATTGGCTTTTATGGAAATGGCGATTTTACCGGCCATAGCACCGGCTTCGGTTTTAGTTTCCCAAAATGGCTTACCGGTTTCCTGGGCGATGAGACGCGCCAGCTGATCTTTGTTTTCAACAATCAGGGCACCAAAGCGCTCAACAATCGCGCAGCGATCGGCCAGTGAAGTGGCCGCCCAGATAGGCGCCGCTGTACGCGATGCGGTAATTGCAAGATCGACCTGCTCCTGTGTGGCGCAGTTTCCCTGCCAGAAAACATTACCAGTGGCAGGGTCGAGTGATGTTAACGAAGCGCCTAGACCTTGGCTCCAAACACCATCAATAAATACGGAATTAGACATACAGTTACCTCTTATGTGCGACGAGTGGGACAATACGT
This sequence comes from 'Osedax' symbiont bacterium Rs2_46_30_T18, assembly GCA_002163025.1. Classification (GTDB taxonomy): domain Bacteria; phylum Pseudomonadota; class Gammaproteobacteria; order Pseudomonadales; family Balneatricaceae; genus Rs1. The sequence continues at coordinate 15,664 of MABF01000056.1, read as the reverse complement.
ACCGTACTGCCTGCACTTACACCCAATGCCTGGGCGGTCTGCGTTTGTATAGATATTAAATTGTTGCCCTGCTCGCCAATAGCGACCATAGTGCAACGGAAATTTACAAAATCAGTATTACTGACCAGGTATAGCTCGCCTTCAGTGACTTGATCACTGATTTTTACTTTGGCATAGCGGCTGTCTTTGATTGCGCGGATGTCATTGACGTTAGCTTCCAACGTGGGGCCCGCATCGAAAATATCGATATAGCCGGTGTAGCGCATGCCTTCGCGCTCCAGCAATTTACGCGCTGGTACAGTGTTTTCGTGAGTCTGGGCGATTACATCTCGGGCACTTCTTGGCAGTAAATCAGTATACAAAGTATATTTAGGCATCAGCTCGGCGATAAAGGCTTTATCGATAGAAGACATTTTGTCGGCAGTGGTGAAGTCAATCGAGAAGAACTGTTTACCGAGGCCCTCCCAGAAAGGTGAAATGCCATTTTTGTCTGAGTAGCCACGCATTTCAGCAACCAGTTTTTCGTGGAACAACTGCGGGAACTCTGCCATAAACATAAAACGACATTTAGACAGCAAATGGCCGTTCTTGGAGTGTCGATAGTCCGGGTGTAAAAACAAGGTGCACAGCTCTGAGTAACCGGTGTGATCGTTACTGATAGTCAGAGTCTGCATCTGGTTGTAGACGTTTAGCTCTTTGGATGCATGTACTAAAGTGCCGATGCGGTAGTTGTACCAGGGATCGGATAGTCCTACGGCGGCTTCTATGGCGCAGATACCGGCAATTCTCTGCTCTGCCTGATCTTCAAGGACAAACAAAAAAAGTGCCTCTCCCTCTTGCTCTTGCTGCTCGAAAGCGGCCAGTGCAGTGGCTAGTTTGTTACTGACAACTTCACTGTTATCTTGTAGAGAGGTAAATCCCGGGCCAGTTATTTTGGCTAGCTCAGCCAGGGCCTCACCATCGCGGCTCTCAATTGGGCGTATGACCATCATATGTGAATCTCCCGTGCTAAAATTATCTACAAAGTTATTAAATTATGTTTCTGCCAGTGGCAAAACATACAAAGTGTCACCATCGCTCACATGCAGTTGCTCTGCCTGGGCGGCACTCAAACAAATATTGGTTAAATCGACCTCGGCATAGATACAAGCGTAATTTTGTAATAAATTGTTACTTATTAGTACCTTATTGTCGCTAGTCGATGTTGGCGCTGCAGCGATAACCACCACTGTGGCAAACTGCCTGGCAATACTGCGCAATTGCCGAATCTGAGCCTGCAGAGTAGGGCCTCCATCAAAAATACTGATGTAGCCATTGTCGCAAAAGCCCTCTTTAGTGAGTAACTCTTGCACTTGCTGCATGTCCGGTCTGGCACAGCCCATGACACGCTGTGCACTTTCGCTAAGCAGTGGAACATACACGGGATAGCGAGGCATCAAATCGGCAATAAACCCCTTGGCGTTGATGCCGGTCAAGTAATTGGCGCGGTGAAAATCCATGTTGAAAAAGTGTTGTCCCAGCGCCTGCCAGAAAGGAGATTTACCTTCTGTATCTTGTACCCCTTGAAGTTCCAGCATCAATAACGGATTAAAACGCTGCAGGTGCTGACCGATAAACATCAATCGGGACAGAGACAACAATCGAAAGCTCTCGCTGGCAGCGTTATTAATCGGCAAAAAGAAAGTGTAGAGCCGAGAAGCTCCCTCGTAATCCTGACACAAACGCAAGGTGGCAACGGTATTGCGAATTTGCAATTCTGCCGAGTCATGTTCGACCTGGTCACAGCGGTAACTGTAAAAAGGACTGTCGTGGCCGACGCAAGCTTCTATTCCGGATATTCCCTGTAGCTCGCCAGTTTCACTGTCCGTTAAGACGAAGTGATAACTCTGCCCCGCGGGTTTCGACACGCGCCTCTGTAACGATTGCACCGTAGTGTTAATCAACTGCGCTAAGTGATCCCTGTTATTGGGCAGGGTGGTCATGCTATCACCGGCAGTCACTGCCAGATGTTCAATATCCGGCAGATCGTCAAAGCGTACTGGACGAACGACTAACATCTTAGTTAACGGGTGCTTTTTTATCTAACCAGCTCAAATCCTCAGCACTAGCCAGTCTCATCAGCAGCAGCGCACTGAGCTTTGCCCGTACTGTCAAACTTTTTACTTTCAGGTATTCGTCGCTGGAGTGAATTTTGCCACCTTGCACGCCCAGAGTGTCTATATTGGGAATACCGGCCTCGGCCAAGTTATTACCGTCACAACAACCGCCAGTTGGCAGCCAGGTTAAATCTAATCCCAGCTGTGCACCGCAGTCACAGGCGAGTTCGAAAAGCTTTGTATTAGTCGCAGTCAATACTTTTGGCTTGCGACCGAACTGCCCATGCATCTCGATGGAAATACCGTCGCGGCTATTAATCTCATCGAGGATCGTTTGGATGTTATCAAGACACCACTGTTCGTCAGCGGGCTGCTCTAAGCGAATATTAAATCGTGACAGACACATATCGGGTACGACGTTGCTGGCACCGCCTCCCTCTATCAGTGCCGGATTGATCGTGACTCCCAGGCGTTGACCGTTGAGATCGTCCAGTGCGCTGATAAAATCACACATGGCCCGTACCGCATTGCGTCCCAAATGATGCTCGCGACCAGCGTGCGCCGGTCTGCCACGGCTGATAACACTGAAGTTACCGCTGCCCTTGCGAGCACCGGCAAAGTTTCCATCCGCAAAGCTGGGCTCGTATATCATACCTAAATTGACTCTTTTGGCCGCCTCGGCAATAAATCCAGCGGAGCCTTGAGAGCCGATTTCCTCATCGGGATTAAAGAGAATCTCCCAGCCAATTCTATCGGCGAAGGGGCTGCGCTCCAGCGCTTGAATAGCCGTCAACATCACCATCAGCCCACCTTTAAGATCGGCAACACCAGGGCCATTCAAGGTTTCATCATCCAGCCATTGAGTGGTTTGAAAATCAGAATCAATGGCAAATACAGTGTCTAAGTGGCCGCAAAAGAATATCTGTAATTCGGCATCCGGACGTTTCGTTAGCCGCACTGCATTACCCATTGGTAGCTGCTGTTCAACACCAGAGTTGTCGATATGTTTAAAGGGGGCAACGGGCAGTATTTCTACCTTGGCATCGAGTACTTTAGAGTATTCGATAAGCTTTGCCGCGACGCTGTTTACTCCCTCTGGATTGAAGCTACCGGAGTTGATGTGTGATAACTCGATAGTGCGATCGAGCATTTGTTGATATTGTCCATCGATCCACTCTAGCCAAGGAGCAAAATCGCTATCTTTGAGGTCTGTAGTTGGCATACTGGTGTCCCTGTTGCTTGGCTGCCTGTTAGTCGCCGGGTCGGCAGAAATAGAAATACTGGTTGAGGCAGGTAAAATTTTCCTGCGCTATAGCGACAGGAAAATTCAAGATACTTTATTCGTTACTATAACCAGAGCGCTAATAGCTGTGGTACAGCCTAGCGCTCAGGCTAATGATTTAACAATTAAGCTTCGCTAGCCAGTACTTTGGAAATTGCGGCATCTAGTTTTTCAAGACCCAACGCAATGTCTTCATCTGGAATAATCAGCGATGGAGCCATGCGTAAAACTTTAGGTCCGGCTACCAACATCATCAATCCTTGCTCGCGGGCTGCCGCCATAAATAATGCCGCTTTGCCCTGCCATTTTTCAATCAGTTCAACACCGATTAACAGTCCCAGGCCACGAGTGTCCTGAAAAATACCGTACTTAGCATTGATCGCATCAAGTCCGTCGACAAACAACTTACGCTTGGCATTGACGCCTTCCAGTAACTCTGGCTGATTGATGTGATCGATAACCACTTCGGCTACAGCACAGGCTAGTGGATTACCACCATAAGTACTGCCATGGGTACCAAAATTTAAGCTGCCGGCACATTTGTCGGTAGTTAGCATAGCGCCGATAGGAAAGCCCCCACCCAGTGCTTTGGCCGTGGTTAAAATGTCTGGGGTAACGCCAAGTTGCTGGTATGTATACAAGCTACCGGTACGGCCAACACCTGTTTGAATTTCATCAAATACCAACAGAGCGTTGTGTTCATCGCAGAGTTCGCGAGCAGCTTTTACAAAGGCTGGGTCTGCATTGATGATGCCGCCTTCACCTTGAATAGGTTCCATTACCACCGCACAAGTACGTTCTGATATAGCTGCTTTTAAAGCCTCAATATCGTTAAAAGGCAGATGGGTAATACCGGCTGGTACCGGCTCAAATCCCTCGCGGTATTTCTTCTGTCCACCCACTGATACGGTGAACAAAGAGCGGCCGTGGAAAGATTGCTCAAAAGAGATGATCTCGTGTTTTTGTGGACCGAAGTTATCGTAGCTATACTTACGGGCCAATTTAAAAGCGGCTTCGTTAGCTTCACCGCCTGAGTTACAGAAAAACACTTTATCGGCAAAAGTGGCAGCGGTTAATTTTTGCGCCAGACGCAGGGCGGGTTCGTTCGTGAAAACATTACTTAAGTGCCACAGGTTCTCAGCTTGCTCTTTCAAGGTATTGACTAGGGCAGGGTGTGAATGACCCAGAGCTGTCACGGCAATACCACCGGCGAAATCGATGTATTCATTGTCGTCCTGGTCCCAGATTCGCGAACCGCGACCGCGTACAGGCACCATTTGCTGTGGGTTGTAATTAGGTACCATTACATTATCAAAAACTGCGCGGTCTACGCTTTGCTTAGTCATCTTTTTAGTCCTTAAGTGTTAGCCGGTTGCCATCAAAAGAGCGCAACAAGCAAAATATTACCAACGTTATTTATCACTTTTGCTGTAGCTATATTGTCTACAGCAGTGACAAGATTGAACTTACCGTCGAGCGTTCGTGGCTCGCATTTTCGGTGAGTTAAGTATGAGCGCACTGTCTAGGGAAAGCTAGAGGCTAAATTTCATTAGAGCGACATAGAGTTGGAAAATAATGCCATCTGATACGTATTAGTTTAAAATAGCGTCCGAATAAGTTAATTTTTATGCCGTTATTTTAAAAGATCTAGGTTTGCGCATGAGTAATATACAAAAAACTACTAAAAAGGAGCTTCGCTACGGCTTTTTGCTGTTGCCGAATTTCTCGTTGATCGCCTTTTCATCCGCGTTGGAGCCTCTGCGAATGGCTAATTGGATCAGCGGTGAAAATTGTTATTCGATGTCGCTTATCAGTCATGACGGCAAAGCGGTGACCAGTAGTAGTGGTGTGCAGATCCAGGTTGAGTACAGTTTGAAGGAACTGCCTTATTACGATGCTGTGTTTGTCTGCGGTGCCAGTCCAATTGCCCGTACCGGTAATGAGGCGGTCATCGACTGGCTTAAAAGGCAAGCGGGGAGTTCAATGGCGATTGGGGGAATAGGTACCGGCTCCTATGTATTGGCCTGCGCTGGTTTGTTGGATAAATATCGGGCCACTATCCACTGGTGGCACATTGAAAATCTCAAGCAAGAGTTCCCCTGCACTCAAGTGACTAACAGGCTTTTTGAAATTGACGGTTTGCGTTATACCTGTAGTGGTGGTACTGCCTCTATGGATATGATGTTATTTTTAATCGGTCGTCAACAAAATATGGATTTGGCGGCATCTATTTCAGAACAGTTTGTGTGTGAGCGTATCCGCGGCTCTGACGATCAGCAGCGGATACCTATAAAGTCGCGAATCAACGCCAACCAGCCGAAGTTAATTGAAGCGGTGACGCTGATGGAGGCCAACATAGAAGAGCCGCTCAGCACTGATGATCTGGCGCATCACGTGAAACTTTCGCGGCGCCATTTAGAGCGATTATTTAAGAAGTATTTACACAATGTGCCGGCTAAATATTACATTGAGTTGCGGCTCTCAAAAGCGCGAAAATTGTTGCGTCAGAGCGATAAAACCATATTGCAAATAGGTTTGCTCTGTGGTTTCTCCAGTGCTTCTTATTTTAGTACTGCCTATAAAAATCACTACGAGATTACTCCCAGGGAGGAGCGCAAGCAGACAGAGCATTAATTTAAAATCATCGGTGGGTAGTCGTTGCTGCGACTGACATCCGATGTTTACTGCTCGCCTAAGAAATCCCCGCTCTGATGCGCCCAGAGTTGCGCATACACACCTTTTCTGGCCAGCAGCTCTCTATGGCTTCCCTGTTCAATTATTTTCCCCTGATCTATGACAATCAATCTATCCATAGCGGCGATTGTAGAGAGACGGTGAGCGATTGCTATAACTGTTTTGTTTTTCATCAATTGCTGCAAGTGCTGTTGTATCGCCGCCTCTACCTCTGAATCTAACGCCGAGGTTGCCTCGTCTAAGAGCAAAATAGGGGCGTCTTTTAATAGTACTCTGGCAATGGCAATGCGCTGGCGCTGACCGCCGGACAGTTTAACACCGCGTTCACCTACCTGGGCCTGGTAGCCGCTGCCACCTTCAGGGTCGTTCAGGTCTAAAATGAAATCATGGGCCTGGGCCTGCTTGCAGGCATTGTACATCTGCTGCTCACTGGCATCGGGACGACCGTAAATAATATTGTCTTTGACGCTGCGGTGCAGCAGTGAGGTATCTTGAGTGACCATACCAATGTTGTACCTCAGGCTCTCCTGGGTGACCGATTTGATATCGACACCATCTATTAAAATCTGCCCTGATTCCAAATCATAAAAGCGCATCAATAGATTAATCAAGGTAGACTTTCCCGCACCTGAGCGGCCGACCAGTCCGACTTTTTCTCCCGCTTTAATAGACAGATTCAGATCTTCAATCAGCGATAGCTTGCTGTTAAAGTTGAAGTGAATACCTTTGAATTTAATTTCTCCACGCTTTACGCTCAAGACAGTGGCGTCGGCAGAGTCTTTGACACTCTGTGGTTTGGCCAGAGAATTCATACCGTCGACCACAGTGCCGAGGTTTTCAAACAGAGAACTCATCTCCCACATTATCCACTGTGACATGCCGTTTAAGCGCAGCGATAGACTGACGGCTATAGCGATAGCGCCTGCGCTGACACTGCCGTCGAGCCACAGATAGACTGACAGAGCGCAAATGTTAAAGACTAAAATCAAGTTGTTGTATTGGACAAAAAATCCTAGCTTAGTGACCAGACGCATCTGTTGATGCACAGTCTCTAAAAAATTATCCATGCTGGTTTTGGCGTAAGCCTCTTCGCGCTCTGTGTGGGAGAAAAGCTTAACAGTGGCGATGTTGGTATAGCTGTCAACCACAGTGCCGGTCATTTCAGCTCTGGCGTTGGCTTGGCGGGTCGAGACTTTTTTTAATTTAGGAATAAAATGTCTTTGAATATAAATGTAGCTAACTAACCATAAAATCAGTGGGATCAGAAACAACGCATCTCCCTGGGCGATAAGGAACAGCAGCGCGGTAAAGTAGACGATGATATAGACAAAGACATCCAGTAATTTGGTGGAGGTCTCACGTATCGCCAGTGAGGTCTGCATCACTTTAGTCGCCAGCCTGCCGGCGAAGTCATCCTGATAAAAGGCAATACTTTGATTTAGTAAATAGCGGTGCATGCTCCAGCGAATCGCCATCGGGTAATTACCGAGGATGCTTTGATGGATCAGTGTTGTATGCAGCAATATCAGGGCGGGCATAGCGACTAATACCAGTACAGACATACCAATAAAATAGTTACCGCGCTCTGATAATATCGCCGCGTCAGGTCTACCGCTGAGCCAGTCAACTAAGTCACCCATAAAGCTAAACAGGAATACTTCACCTATGGCAAGTGTGGCAGTCAGCAGTGCCATAATCACTAAATACTTTTCCATGCCCTGGCTGTAGTGGCGGCAAAACGCCAATAAACTATTGGGTGGCTGAGCTTTTGAACTGTCTGGAAAAGGAGCAATTAAACTTTCAAAATATTTAAACATTTATATCGCCTAATGAAAAAAGTGTAGCAGCTACTATTGGTTGGCGCAGTCTAACACTTAACACAAAGAAGATGCGAACAGCTGCGCAGCGGCTCTATATGTACTCCCGCAACTGCTGCAAGTCGATTTTTGGCGTCCTAGTTAGGCGGGAGTTATTAGCGCTCTACAGTTAAAACGCCAGATTAGCGCCACAAAGATGGATGAACAGGTAATGCTCAACATGAAATTGATAGGGCTGTAGTTAGTCAGGCTCACGGCGGCCAGTAAGGTAATGGCTATTCCAGCATAGGAGGCCAGAGATTGCCTGATGGTGATGAATTTAACAGAAATTTCTGTGTTTAGAGAATATATATAGGTGGTCAGATACACTTCATAATAGGTTCGAAAAAGAGAGACGACAAAAAAACAAACACAGATGACGTACACCGAGTATGCCGGAGAAGTAAGTGATGCCACTAATGCACTTAAGCTAATGGCTATGGCCATCCACGCCTGGAAAATCACTTTGACAGGAAAGCTGCTGACATTGGGGGACTGCTTTAAAATATAAACATTGCAGCAAATTCCCGCCATTGCCGAGGCGGTGATTGCCAGTGAAAAAGCAATTTTAGGAATCTCATAGTAGTTAAAAGCGTAGGGCAATATGTTAGTGAACATGGCGGAAACGCCATTGATAATAACAATGGCAACGCCCAGTAAGATCAGTATTCTCTTTAAATTATCAGCTGATTGTGGATTAAAATCTGCCTGCAAGTCTGCTTCATGCTGTTGTGTTGAGTTTTCCTCAGCTAGGGAGAAAGTTGCAGCACAGGCGGTCAAACCGAGTATCGCACTGAGTAAAAATACTGCTGTTTCCCCTAAGTATATACCGATAATGCCACCAATGGCCGGGGCGACAATTTTGCTCAAAGTATTGATCATGTTTAAAGATGAGGCGAAATTTGATCCCAAATCTGCTATCGATGACTTGGCCTGCTTGAGCGTGACTGGCTGTAAAAAACCGATAGTGAATGAGCGTATTAATAGAATGACTAATAATAATTGCAGGCTTTCTACCCATATTAGCGAAAATGTACAAACGACGCGCACTGCAGTGGAAATGAGTAGTATTTGTTTCGCCTGATAACGTTTAATGATAGCGATAAAGACTTTGGTAAATATTGCTTTTGGGGCGAGCATGGAAATTGTGACCAGAGCGACTCCCATAGGAGAGAGTGCCAGCTCATAGCCGACATAAGTCAAAATGCTGATGAAATCAATCCAGGTACTGAAGGATAAAAGTCCAACAATAAGCAATAATAACTTGTTTTGCATAGGTAATAATCCAGGAATCCATCTGAGATTAAGAATTAGAATACCTGTTTTTGCCGATTCAGCAAGTATTTATCTACAGCGCCAATCAAGTTCAACGGGCGCAAAAATTACGCCTATAAAAATCTGTCGCAGTGACATATAATGTGCGAAATTTTAAGGTAGCCTGAATTCATATGTTATATCCATTAACTCGCTCTCTGATGTTTGGCCTAGATGCCGAGTATTCACACAATTTAGCCCTCAAAGGCATGAACTTAGCTGCTGTATTGGGTTTGCCAAAATTGCTGGGCGCTGAAAAGCTCTATGCTCCAGTAGAGGTGATGGGTATTAAATTTCCAAACCCGGTAGGGTTAGCGGCAGGGTTAGATAAAAACGCCTCAGCGGTGGATGGACTTTCTAATATGGGCTTTGGTTTCCTGGAAGTGGGTACAGTGACTCCCCGGGCACAAGTAGGTAACCCTAAACCGCGAATTTTCCGTATCCCTGAGCACAACGCTATTATCAATCGTATGGGGTTTAATAACGACGGTGTGGATGCACTGTTGAAAAATATCGATAAAGCGCGTTTCAAAGGTATTTTGGGAATTAATATCGGTAAAAATAAAGATACTCCGAATGAACAGGCAAATGCGGATTATCTCTATTGTCTGCGCAAGGTCTACTCCAGGGCCAGCTATATCACTGTCAATCTATCATCGCCGAATACCCCGGGATTGCGTACGCTACAGTTTGGTGAGGCGCTAAACAGCTTGTTAGAAGTGTTGAAAAATGAACAGGCAAAACAGGCACTGTTACATGATAAATATGTGCCTATCGCTGTTAAAATTGCCCCGGATTTAACTGAAGAAGAAATAGCGATGGTGGCTGATTCTCTGAAAACCTATGAAATGGACGGCGTTATCGCCACTAATACAACGTTATCTCGCCAGGGAATAGAAGATTCACCGCTGCAACATGAAGCGGGTGGTTTATCTGGGGCGCCGGTGCGCAACCAATCTATCCGCGTGATCCGTACTTTAGCGCGCGAGCTGCAAGGTGTGTTACCTATAATAGGGGTCGGGGGAATCTCAGAAGGTTTTGATGCCGCTGAAAAAATAGAAGCGGGGGCCAGCTTAGTGCAGATATACAGCGGCTTTATTTATAAGGGACCTAGTTTAGTTGCAGAGTCAGTACGGGCTATTCAGTCTTTGCCCGGGCGCTGATAATCAATTTACAGCAGGCAATAAAAAAGGCTTTCAATAGAAAGCCTCGTTATTATTTTTGGATTTAATGCATCGCTGGGGTTACCTGAATGGCGGATACTCCTCCCATTCCATCCCAGTGTGCTTCACGTCCTTCGCGCCAACCGCCGAGCCACTGACTGCGTTTTTCATCAGAGTTTACCGGGCAAAGATCTTTGGATTTACCCGATAGGCCGACACTAAATCCTCTGGAAAATAAAATAGAAGATTTGTCGCGTTTTTGTCTCTTCATGTTATTGCCTCATGTCTTTTTGATTAGATAATGTAGAAAAAAGTTACAGCTCGCTCCGCAATCATTATTAGTGGATATATTTTTTTAGTTAGCCTCACAATGTATAAGTGAGTGCTAGACTTAATGTTCAATCTGTCACTTAAAATTATTAGGATTTTTGTGACTAAAAGATATTAAGCTAGTTATTTATAGCAAAAAAAATACGGCTAGGTCAGATTTTAAACGCTTGTTTTATTCTTTGTATCCGCTAAGAATATAATATAGGCGTAGTTTCAGTAAGTTATAGTTCATTATCGCAAACTGATAAGTATTGAAAAAAAATCATGTTTTTATTTAAAAATATGAATAAATTTACATCTACTTGATGTAATTAACTTTTTAGAATTCTCATGAGTGCTGGTTGAGTAAGCGGCACTCTTACAGGTACAAATTAATGTCACATAGGTTTTTAGCGACTTGTCCAAAAGGTTTCGAGCCACTGCTGGTTACTGAACTGGAAAGTTTCGGCGCAGACAATGTCAAGCAAGTCGCAGTTGGGGTCGAATTTTCAGGTGAGTTAGAGCATGCTTATCGCGCCTGCTTATGGTCCAGAGTGGGTAACCGGGTACTGCTACCGCTGTTAAGCGGTAATGCAGAAACTGCAGAGGAACTCTACGACGCTATACAGAGTATTGATTGGCTTGAGCATATGGAGCCTACCAATAGTCTGGCGATCAGCTTTACCGGTAGCTCCAGAGCTATTAACAATACTCATTTTGGCGCGCTAAAAGTAAAAGATGCAATTGTCGATCAGTTCCGCTTGAGCACTGGTGTGCGTCCGGTGATCGAGAAAGACACCCCGGATATTCGCATTCACACCCATTTATACCGTGGTCGTTTATCTGTCTCGCTGGATCTGTCAGGGTCTAGTCTGCACCGTCGTGGTTACCGTAAGTTCGCCGGCACCGCACCACTTAAAGAGAATTTAGCGGCTGCTCTGTTGCTCAGGGCTGGCTGGCCTAAAATGAAAGCGGAATTTAAGCAAGTATTCGACCCGCTTTGTGGTTCAGGTACGCTATTGATAGAGGCGGCGATGATGGCCGCAGATATAGCACCGGGACTAGATCGCGAACACTGGGGTTTTGTGCAGTGGAAGAAACACGATCAGCAATTATGGGACTCACTGCTACAAGAAGGTGAAAAGCGCCGTACTCAGGGGCTAAAGGATAACGATGTTAAGTTTATCGGTGCAGATATCGATGCCCGGGTGTTGGAAAATGCCACAGAAAATAGCAAGTATGTGGGGCTGGATGAGCTGATTGAATACCGCACTGGTAAAGTCGAGCAGATGTTACCGCCCAATGACTTTCCCGGCTTGTTAATTACCAATCCGCCCTACGGGGAGCGCCTGGGTGACAGTTCAACGCTGATGTTTATGTATCGCAGTATTGGCGATCAATTAAAGAGTGATTTTGGTGGCTGGAAAGCGTCAGTGTTTACCGGTAACCCGGAACTCTGCCAGGTGATAGGTCTTAAGCCGGATAAAATGTACAAGTTAAATAATGGGCCGCTGGAAAGTCAGTTATTTAACTATCACATTTACGCCGAGCGCACAGCGACGCAAGTGCCTAGTGAAGAGCAGGAGCCGTTGAGCGAAGCGGGGCAAATGTTTGCCAATCGTTTAAAGAAGAACCTTAAAAGCTTGGCTAAATGGCGTAAGAAACAGCAGATCAATGCCTACAGACTCTACGATGCTGATATTCCCGAGTATGCCGTCGCCATAGATGTCTATGGAGATTGGGTACATGTGCAAGAGTACGCTGCACCTAAAAGCATTGATCAGGTGAAAGTATTTGAACGTTTAAAAGATGTGATGGCGGCTATCCCGCAGGTACTGGGTATTAGCCCGAAACGCGTAGTGTTAAAACAGCGCAAGCGCCAAAGTGGTACCCAGCAATATGAAAAACATGGGCATTTAGGCAAGTTTTTTGAAGTACAAGAGCACGGTTGTCGCTTTAGAATTAACCTTAAAGACTACTTAGATACTGGATTGTTCCTGGATCACCGGCCGATCAGGTTGGAAATACAGCAGCAGGCACAAGGCAAAGACTTTCTGAATTTGTTTTCCTACACTAGTTCTGCTTCTGCACATGCGGGAATTGGGGGTGCCAAGTCGACGACAAGTGTCGATATGTCGGCTACTTATTTGAGCTGGGCCGCTAAGAATATGGCGATGAACGGCTTCAATGACAGTAATCATCACTTTATACAGGCCGATTGCCTGCAGTGGCTGAAAAAACAACGTCGACCGGCTTATGATCTGATCTTTATGGACCCACCGACCTTTTCAAACTCCAAGCGTATGCAAGACGTCATGGATGTACAGCGAGACCACGTGCGGATGATTAGCGCTTGCATGCGACTGTTGCGCCATGATGGGTTAATGATTTTTTCCAACAATTATCGAAAATTCAAGTTGGATTATGAGCTGCTGACTGCTTTTGAAATAGTGGAGATTACAGATCGCACCATCGACCCTGATTTTAAGCGTAATAGCCGTATTCACAAGTGTTATGAGATACGCCACAAAAGCTAAGGGGTAAATTCTGTTGTGAAAGTATGAGCCCAGGTGGAGATGATCTACCAGGGCTCAGTTTAAAGTTCGACAGCAGTGATGAAGCTTATTGAAGTACTAATTCAGTGATAATGCGTTTTATCACCTCGTATGAGAGAGGCTTTTTCAATAGCGCCGAAACCCCTGCACTTTCAATGGCGGCCAGGGATGCCTCGTTTTGTTCTGAGGTCACCATCATTACCGGCACTTCTGGTTGATCTTTGTCTTGTCTTATGTGCTCCAAGAGCTCCATTCCATCGACGTTGGGCATGTTGTAGTCGGTGACTATTAAATCAAAGTGTTGCTTCTGGAATATCTCTAGTGCCTGGGCGCCATCCTCTGCTTCTACTAAAGATTTTACCCCGAGATTGTGCAAAATATTTTTAAAATACGTACGTGAGACTCTACTGTCATCGACAATTAACACGCTCAGGGCTTCGAACTCTTCATCGCCGAATTCAGTTTCGTAGTCTCCGATATAATCCAAAGTACTGTGCAGCACTTTACCGAGCTCTTTGTTAGTAAATGGTTTGGGTAATATGCCAATAGCACCAGCTTGACGAACGGGCTCTAGGAAGCGGTAATGGGTTTCAGAGGAAATCAGCAAAAAGGTGGTCGATTGCAATAGATCATTGTCACGCATCTTACTGACGATATCTGTGCCGGTCATATCAGATAAATGCATAGAGCTAATCACTATATCGGGCACTTGAGTGGCCATGAAATCTAGCGCTTCCTGACCACAAGTACACTCTTCCACTTCATTTATTTCGTAAAATGCTAAGTGTTTTCTAATGATAGATCGCTGGGTTTTTGATGGCTCTACTAAAACAACTAATAGGTTACTTAAATTCATTGTAGGGTCTCGTGCCGATTAAGCTGGTTTCTTAAGATAATTATAGAACAAATTATTACTGTTTATTGAAAATTCTTTTTGAGAAAAATAAAATTTACCTATTCTGATAACTTAATCTAGGTAGCTGATTAAAGTCAATAAAGTGACTCAAGTAAATATCGAATAGTTCTCAATTTGTAGAAATGAAAGAAAAACCCTTCAGTTCTATAAAGCATTGTTAATATCAAGGCTTTATAGCAAGTATCAGTCGACTTAGTGTTGCAAGCAAGTAGAAATTTGTAACATAATATGGGGTTTTTGGGCAGTGGAATTTTTATGATTTAGCGGTCTTAAAAAACACAGCTCAGACTGATTGCCAGCCAGATCTTTTTTAAATATATCGTAACAATATGAGTAGTCACTAATTTTATGAATAAAACTGTTGTCATCTTGTCACTGTGCCAGGCACTGCTGGGTACCGGGAATATCTTATTAATTGCTATGGCGGCGCTGATAGGTCAAAGCCTTGCTCCCTCGGACGCCTTCATTACTTTCCCACTGGCGTTGCAATTTGTTGGTTTAATGACAGCCACTATTCCGGCGTCGTTGATTATGAATAAGTTGGGGCGGCGCAAAGGTTTCTACCTGGGGAATATGCTGGGAATCAGCGGTGCTATCTGCTGCTCAATTGCGCTGATGTTACAGAGTTTTGTCGGTTTCTGTGCAGGATCATTTCTGCTTGGAATAGGCATAGGTTTTGGCACTTTATACCGTTTTGCCGCGGTGGAATCCTGTGCCGTCGCCGACAAAAGTAAAGCTATTTCCTATGTCATGCTCGGCGGAGTGTTGGCTGCCTTTTTAGGCCCGGCGCTGGCTGTTGAAAGTAAAGATTGGATCAGCGGTTACCCTTTTACCGGATCATTTTTAGGGGTGGTCGGACTTAACATACTGGCGTTTATATTGTTGACTCGGGCGGACTTCCCGGAACCTGCCGACAACACTGCTAACCCTATGGTGCAAAGACCCTTAAAAGAAATTTTAGCCCAGCCTATTTTTATACTCTCGGTGGTTGCGGCCACTATTGGCTATGTGGCAATGAATCTGATTATGTCCGCCACTCCATTAGCTATGGACCATCACGGCTTCCACTTTAGTGATTCTGCCTGGGTTATTCAATGGCACGTGCTGGGCATGTTCTTGCCTTCATTTATTACCCCTAAGCTGATTCAACGCTTCGGCGCGATTAAACTTATCCAGGCTGGATCAGTGCTGATTCTATTGTGCATCGCTATTAACTTCGACGGTCAGAGCCTGTGGCACTTCTGGAGCGCCTTAGTACTGCTTGGACTGGGCTGGAATTTCATGTTTATCAGCGCAACTCACATGGTTACTTCCGCTTATCTTCCTCACGAGAAGGCTAAGAGTCAGGCTGCTAATGAATTTATTATCTTCTCAATGGTCACTGTCTCGGCGCTCAGTTCAGGGTGGCTTGAGGCGAGCATTGGTTGGAGCAAAATGAACTTGTTAATGATTGTGGTTGTGCTCATTTCTATCTTGGTT
>MABF01000150.1 GCA_002163025.1 'Osedax' symbiont bacterium Rs2_46_30_T18 | reverse complement strand
AATTTCAAGCCATTTTTAGTATTATTTTATTAGATTTCAATAATAATATGATCAGGCCTACAATGAACTTTGACAATTTAACCTCTATCGATTGGCATAAAGTCAGTGAACTATTACTGCTCAGTCGAGCAATTGACAGCATTGAAGAAAACCAACTAGTACCCGAAAAGCGGGTCTTTAACCAGTTTTCTTCACGTGGCCATGACTTCGCGCAGATTCTATTGGGACTGATGATGAATCATCCTAAAGATGCAGCTACCGGATATTACCGCTCCCGCCCTTTTGTACTGTCCCTGGGATTAGATTTAGAAGACGCTGTAGCCGCTCCTATGGCTAAGTCAGGTAGCTACAGCGATGGTCGTGATATAGGCGTGGTTTGCAATTACCTTAATCTAGAAGAAAAAGGCGCGATGCTCTTCCCAATGTGTGGTGGTGTAGGTGCACAGTACAGTCCCATTTCCGGATGGGCGCAGTCGATTGTCTATCATAGAGATCAATTACAAGACGCCAATTACCAGGGGGCTATCGGCCTCTCTATGGGCGGCGATTCTTCTATGTCCACCAGCGGTTTTTGGGCGGCATTAAACATTAGCACCACCAACAATCTACCGCACTTGTTTTACATTGAAGACAATGGCTACGGAATTTCTGTGCCACAAACTGTACAGACACCCGGTGGAGATCAAGTGGCTAACTTAGCCAGCTATAAGAATCTTTTGATAGTCGACGGTGATGGCACTGACCCACAGACAACCCCACAACTTATTGCCCGTGCAGTCGAACATGTACGTAGCGGCAAGGGGTGCTGCCTGTTAAGACTAAAAGTCCCACGTTTATGCGGCCATACTTTTCAGGATACCCAAACATACAAGCCCGCCCACATGATTGCAGAAGACCAGGCTAACGATCCACTGCCTAAGTTACAAAAATTCCTTGCCCAACACGACTTAATGGATAGCAACACTTGGCAGGGTTTAGAGAGCAGTACTAGCGCGCACGTTCAGCAAGCTGTGGATAACGCTAAATTGCGCCCGGAGCCAGACCCAGACCATGTCACTGACTTTGTTTACGCGGACGGTAAAAATATACAACGCCGTGGCGGGCTCCACAGTAGCAACCATCAATTTCCGATAACTAATGCGGTTGCCCAACCTGCAGGACCCAGACAAAACATGCTGGCGGCCATTCGCAAGACCTTAGATTATGAGCTCAAGAGCAACCCTAAAGTGATGGTGTTTGGTGAAGATGTTGGACCTAAAGGTGGAGTACACGGTGCAACCTTAGACCTACACCATAAATACGGCCAGCACCGTGTCTTTGATACCAGTTTATCTGAGGAGGGCATTATCGGCCGCTCCATAGGCCTGGCCCTGTCAGGCTTAATGCCTGTACCAGAGATACAATTCAGAAAATATGCAGAACCTGCTGCAGAACAAATATCAGATGCAGGCATTATGCGCTGGCGCACCAATAATCAATTTGCCGCACCTATGGTGATCAGGATGCCCGGAGGATTTGCCAGAAGAGGCGACCCGTGGCACTCCATGAGCGACGAGGTTGAATGGATCCACAAAGTTGGCTGGCAAGTAGCTATGCCATCAAACGCCGAAGATGCTGTTGGTTTGTTACGCTTCGCCCTGCGCGACAACAATCCAACTATCTTCTTCGAACATCGCGCTCTGTTGGATAACCCCTGGTCGAGACGCCCCTACCCGGGTGATGACTTTGTGATTGAATTTGGCAAGGCTAAGCTGCTGACTCAGGGAGATAAATTAACCATCGTCAGCTGGGGAGCTATGGTCGAGCGCTGTACAGAAGCAGCACAAGCTTTCAGCGGACAAATCGACCTGCTTGATTTAAGAACTCTCAAGCCCTGGGATAAAGAAGCAGTCTTAAACTCTGTCACTAAAACCGGTAAATGCCTGATAGTCCATGAAGACAATAAGACCGCAGGCTTTGGTGCAGAAATTTCCGCCTGCCTGAGTGATGAGCTGTTTTTCGAGCTAGATGCGCCGATCAAACGCCTGGCATCTCCAGATATTCCCAGCGCGCACAATATACATTTGCTGGAGAGAGCGCTTCCTAGCGTCAAGACAATTACAGCGCAAATAACCGACCTCATTGCCCTTTGAACAACAGTATGAGCAGTTATTAATAGCTGCTGTGCATACCAAGTGCAAGTCGCCAAAATTCTACAGGTACAACTATGCAAAATACCATAAATATTGTTCTTGAAGCAGAACAGCTCGAGGGCACAGAAGCAACCGTCTCCAACTGGCTGGTACAGCCAGGAGAGCAAGTTGTTAAAGACAGTCCTATAGTAGAGCTAGAGACAGACAAAGTTGCCATTGAAGTAACGGCAGCTGCCAGCGGCACTCTTACCAAAATATTAGCCAAGGTTGGCGATAAAGTCGTCGCAGATGACGTTTTAGCGATGATGCATAACTGTATCGCAGATACAGACAATGAGCAGCCAGCAATCTCAGATGCAGATAGCAACCTTGAAACTGAGGCATCTATAATCTCCAGCTCTACCGATAGCCGCCCCTCTACTGATAGATCAAAAAGGCACTTACTGGGCCCTGCGGTCAAAAAACTACTCTGTGCACATAATATTAACGCTATGGATATCACAGCGACGGGCGCCGATGGCAGAATCAGTAAGCGGGATGTACAACAACACATCGATAATCTGCACAGTAACACTACGAAAGCTGTTACATCAGAAAATCGCGTCAATCCAGCATCAATTTTTGTCCCTCACACGCCAATGCGTCGCAGCATAGCCAAGCATATGGTCGACAGCTTATTAAAGACATCTGCGCATGTAACAAGCGTATTCGAGATGGACATGAGCGCCATTATTGCCCATAGGGCAGATCGCAAGCTAGGTTACCTGGACGCACAAGTCAATCTCACTTTTACCGCATATTTTCTCGCTGCAAGCGCGGCTGCTATAGAGGCCGTTCCCGAAATTAACAGCCGGTTTCATAGCGATGGGTTAGAGGTTTTTAGTCAGATTAATATTGGTGTCGGCACGGCATTAGCAGACAGCGGTCTGGTGGTTCCTGTAGTGCCCAATGTGCAGGAAAAAAGCTTGTTCCAGATAGCCGCTAATTTGACCGAGCAAACGGAAAAAGCCAGAAACAGAAAATTGACTGCACAAGATATGCAGGGCGGCACTTTTACTATTTCCAACTATGGCGTGAGCGGTAGCTTGCTGGCGACACCTATCATCATCAACCAGCCACAAGTTGCAATTTTAGGGGTAGGTAAAATGGAGAAGCGGGTGGTGGTAGAGTGTATCGATAACAGAGATACTATGGTGATTAAACCTATGTGTTATGTGTCTTTGTCTATTGATCACAGAGCATTGGATGCCCATCAGACCAACAAATTTTTGAACGAGTTTGTCTGCAAAATTGAAAACTGGGGAAAGCAATAGCCGATGAATTAGGCTGTCACTATTAGCAACAGCCTAATTTTAGTTCGATAAAAAAATACAGAGCTGGCTCTGTATTTTTAAACGCTGTTATTTTGTGCCAAAGATCTTATCTCCGGCATCCCCAAGTCCTGGGATGATATAGCCCTGCTCATTCAGATGACTGTCTACAGCAGCGGTAAACAAATCCACATCCGGATGCGCCGCCTGCACTTTTTCAACGCCCTCCGGAGCTGCAACTAACACCAACGCCCTGATACTCTGACAGCCAGCTTTCTTGAGCATATCAATGGTAGCAATCATAGAACCTCCCGTCGCTAACATAGGGTCAACTATTAGCGCCAGACGCTCGTCAATATCATGGGCCAACTTTTCAAAGTAGGGAACAGGTTCCAGCGTCTCTTCATCACGGTACAGACCTACCACCGAAATTTTGGCACTGGGGAGAAGCTCTAACACTCCGTCCAGCATGCCCAGGCCAGCTCTTAGAATAGGCACAGCGGTTACTTTTTTGCCCTTAATACGCTCGGCTGTAATTTCTCCACACCAACCTTCAAGCTGGTATTCTTCCAGCTCTAAATCTTTGGTTGCCTCATAAGTGAGCAGGCAGCCCACCTCCCCCGCCAACTGTCTGAAGTCTCTGGTACTGATAGTCGCTGATCTCATTAAACCAAGTTTGTGCTGGATCAGAGGGTGTTTTATTTCATGTACGCTCATGTTATTTCTCACTGTTTACTGGTCATCTCTGACAAAAATTTAGCCCTGAGATAGTAATCTTCTCAAATCGATAATCGCGGCGTTGGCCCTGGTAATATAAGAGGACATAACCAGGGAGTGGTTGGCCGCAAAACCAAACTCCGAACCGTTAAGGATTAACGGGCTCCAAACAAATGCCTGAGTCGACTCCAGCTCACGAATGATCTGCAGCAAGCTGATACGGGCATTTTTCTTTTCCAATATGCTGGCAAAATCCTGATCTATA
>MABF01000268.1 GCA_002163025.1 'Osedax' symbiont bacterium Rs2_46_30_T18 | reverse complement strand
ATTGCGGATAATCAATATGCAGACTACACCGACGGCAATTAAACTACACAAAAAATCTAAAAGTTTGGAACTGACTTTTGTCGATGGTCAGTTTGAACTGCGTGCTGAATACCTCAGAGTGCACTCCCCCTCGGCGGAAGTTCGCGGCCACGGGATAGGTCAGGAGACATTGCAAGTTAAGAAAAAATTTGTCGGCATAAGTAATATTGAAATCTGCGGTAACTACGCTTTAAAAATCAGCTTTGATGACGACCATGACAGTGGTTTGTACACTTGGGATTACCTGCATGAGCTATGTCATAATCACGATCAATATTGGCAGCGCTACTTAAATAAACTTAAAGACGCTGGCCAGAGCCGTGACTCAGGGCTGATTGGCCTGGGTTAAATCCCCCAGCTCTACAGCAAAATGCTACCTAACTACTCGCCATGAAAAGAATGACTTATAGGCTGTTTCGGTAATATCTCAACTGTGAAGACAATTACACTGTCCTATCTGTAATAGCACTCTGAGATTCTCCAGCCATCCCATTGAAACTTTATAACTACCGGCAAAACAGATTCCTATCTACTGCTATCGGCGCTACAATTGTCGCAACTTAATACAAGCGATAAAGACTATGAGCCAAGCAGACAAAGACACTACTGATTTCGGTTACAAAGAAGTACCTAAGGGTGATAAAGTAAAACACGTTGCCGATGTATTTCACTCAGTAGCCGCTAAATATGACGTGATGAACGATCTGATGTCAGGTGGCGTGCACCGAATCTGGAAAAAGCTCACTATTGAGCAAAGCGGGGCTCGGGCCGGGATGAAAGTTCTCGATATCGCTGGTGGTACAGGTGATTTAACCTTGCGCTTCTCGCGGATCGTCGGTAGCAGCGGCCGTGTCACACTCGCCGACATCAATGATTCAATGCTCAAAGTAGGTCGTGACAAACTCACCGATAAAGGTGCAATCGCCAATATTGAATTTGTCCAGGCAAACGCTGAGTGCCTGCCATTTCCCGATAATCATTTTGATATTATCACCATTGCCTTTGGCCTGCGCAACGTTACCGACAAAGATGCGGCACTACGCTCTATGCAGAGGGTCCTAAAACCGGGCGGAAAGCTCATGGTACTGGAGTTTTCTAAAACTGATAATCCTATGCTATCGAGTGTCTACGACTTTTATTCGTTCAATATTCTACCTAAGCTAGGCCAGATTATTGCCGGAGATGGTGATAGTTACCAGTATTTGGCGGAGTCAATTCGCATGCATCCCGATCAGGAAACCTTGAAATCGATGATGATAGCCGCGGATTTTGTCAATTGTAAATTCCAAAATATGACCGGTGGGGTAGTGGCCCTGCACACTGGCATAAAACCTTAGAGGTCTGCGGATGATGCTGCAAACTGCTGTTATTTTGCTGCTCGAGGGCAGCATTAATAAGCTATTGCAAACCGATGAAGTGACTTGTCAGGCCCTGGCCGGACTTAATGGCCGCGTCTTCGAATTCAACATCAGCGATGCCCCTGTGCACTTTTACCTGCTCCCCTACGGTGGCGGCATTGCATTACAGCAGCAATTTGATGCCTCAGTGACTGCAAGCTTTAAGGGCAGTTTAAAGGATTTTAGCCAGCTGCTTCTGGCCGAAGATAAAGCCACAGAATTATTTGGCAATGGGGTGCTGATATCTGGCGACACACATCAAGCTGGCAAACTGCAAAAAATCATTGGCAGCGCCCAGATAGACTGGCAGGGATTAACCGCCGCCGTCACGGGTGATCTTCTGGCTCATCAACTGGCGAACGTTTTCAACGCAGGCAACAGACAACTGGCGATAACAAGACACTCTCTGGAGCTAAATATCGGTGAGTACCTACAAGAGGAAATCCAGCTATTACCCGCAAGAGCCGAAGTACAGGGCTTTGTGGCAGATATTGACGACCTCAACCAGGATGGCGAGCGACTCTCTGCCAGATTAGACTTGCTGCAAGCTAAAATACAGAAAGCTGCCCAAACTTAACCCCGATTAGCTGCAAGCTAAAAAGGCTTAACTACTACCAGAATCAATATGGGCACAAAGATAAACAGTGGTAACTCATTGTACAATCTATAGTAACGGCTCGATCTGAGTAGCGCACCCGCCTGCATTTGTCTGACTAATCTACCGCAGTTGATGTGATAGCCCAGCAGTAAAACCACAAACAACAGCTTGGCGTGCAGCCAGCCACCGCTAAAACCATAGCCGAACCACAACCACAGACCAAAAACCAGCGTAAATCCCGCCATAATGGAGATGAAACGGTACAATTTATGACCCATAATCTGTAGCCGCCTGACATCCTCACCGCCAGCAGAGCCCTCCACAAAATGCACAAATATCCGTGGCAAATAAAATATGCCCGCCATCCAGCTGGTCATCGCCAGAATATGAAATACCTTAACCCACAACATACAAGGCTCCTAGTAGAGCAATTATCATCATCGTTGCGCGGCATTTTAGCCTAGTCGAAATTGCACGTCCATCCATCGATGGGCTTTTGCTCCTTGATCATTGCGCCTAAACCGCGCAAACTAGCCCCTTTAAAATTTAGCGACGAGAACCGACATGAGCTTATTTTCATCCTTAAAATCTATGTTTAGCACTGACACTACTCCCGCAGCCCCCAGTGTTATGGACAGCGAAGAGTACAGAGGATTTACCATTACTCCCGCTCCAATGGCCGATGGCAGCCAGTTTCGAGTCAACGGCACTATTGAAAAAGGTGAGCAGAGCCATGCATTTATCCGCGCGGATGTATTAGCGACTAAAGATGAGTGTGGCCGCGAAATGTTACGCAAGGCAAAATTGATGATAGATCAAGTGGGTGACAGTCTATTTAAATAGGCGCGCAATTAAAAAAAGAGCGCCAATGGCGCTCTTTTTGCTTTAGCCCGGTGGCGCTTTTACTTTAAGCGCGACTTTGTAGCATAGCGACTGCAGGCAGAGCTTTACCTTCGACAAACTCCAGGAAAGCCCCTCCACCGGTGGATATATAAGACACTTGCGCCTCAATATCATACTTATCTACCGCGGCTAAAGTATCGCCACCACCGGCAATAGAAAAGCCCTGATTGCTGGCAATCGCCATTGAGATAGCTTTAGTGCCGCCGGAGAACTGCTCAAACTCAAACACCCCCACCGGACCGTTCCAGATGATAGTTTTGGCATCTTGCAACAGCAGTGCCAGTGCTTTTGCTGACTCTGGACCTATGTCGAGAATCATATCATCAGCTGCCACATCGGTAACATTTTTAACAATCGCCGTAGCGCTCTCAGAAAACTCGGTCGCCACTACAACATCTGTAGGCAGTGGAATATCAGTTTTAGCCATCAGTTCTTTAGCCAGTGGAATAAGGTCATGTTCACACAGAGACTTACCGACTGGGAAGCCTGCTGCGGCCAGAAAAGTATTGGCAATACCGCCACCGACAATCAGGCGATCAACTTTAGCACTCAGTGCATTCAACACTTCTAACTTAGTGGAAACTTTAGAGCCCCCCACTATCGCTACCATAGGTGACTGCGGCTTATCTAAAGCTTTACCCAGAGCTTCTAGCTCTCCTGCCAGCAGCGGCCCGGCACAGGCAACATCGGCAAATTTGGCCACACCGTGAGTAGAGGCCTGAGCGCGATGCGCTGTACCAAAGGCATCCATTACAAAGACATCACACAGGGCTGCCATTTTCCTGGCTAAACTTTCGTCATCACTCTTCTCGCCGAGATTAAATCGCACGTTTTCCAGCAGCACTAACTCACCATCAGCCAATTTAATATCAGTATCCAGCCAGTCTTTGATCAGCGGTACCGGACGATTTAACAAACCACTTAGATGCTCAGCCACTGGCGCCAGTGAATACTGCTGATCGTACTCGCCTTCACTCGGGCGTCCCAAGTGTGACATCAACATTACTTTGGCACCGCAGCTAAGCGCCATTTCTATAGTTGCCAGACAAGCCCGAATGCGCGCATCGGAGCTGACTTTCCCCGCCTTTATCGGCACGTTTAGATCTTCTCTGATCAGTACTCGCTTACCGGATAGCTCTAGCTCAGACATCTTTAACACGTTCATAACTTTATCCTAATCATTTATAAGTTTTTTAACTATGCAGTAATATTGCGTACTGCATAATAGTCATTTAGCTTTGAGCCAGTGATTGGCGACATCCAGCATGCGATTGGCAAAACCCCACTCATTATCAAACCAACAAACCAATTTTAATAAATGCCCCCTGCTCACTCTCGTCTGAGTGGCATCGACAATGCAGGATCTGTCATCGTGATTAAAATCAACCGAGGCATGCGGCTCGTCAGTAAAACCGACTATTCCCTGATAGTCAGTTTTAGTGGCCTGCACCAACAAGTCGTTAACGCTCTGCACAGTGACTTGCTCAGCCAAGGTCAAACTGATATCCATCATTGATACATTAATTGTCGGAACACGGATATGCAGGCACTGAAACAACCCCGCTAGCTGCGGCAAAATCCTGTCAATGCCTTTAGCCAATCCAGTGTCAACCGGAACAATTGAGCTCATGGCTCCGCGGGTCAATCGCAGATCGTTCTTATGATAGCTGTCGGCAATCGGCTGATCATTCATGGCCGAGTGGATAGTGGTAGTCACCGCCGCCTGAATACTGTAGTGGCGGTGCAGTAGATCGAGCACAGGTATAATACAGTTCGTTGTACACGAAGCTGCAGAGACTATGCTCATTTGTGAATTCAGCTGTTGATGATTGAATCCATAGACAATAGTGGCATCGACATCGGCCAGTGCTGGGTGAGAAAAAAGTAGTTTTTGTGCGCCGGCATCTAAATGCTGCTGGGCAATTTCACGCTGATTAAATGATCCGGTACATTCAAGAACCAAGTCAATCTCTAGTTCATCCCAGGGTAGTTGTCTGGGGTCTTCCTCATTCAAAACTTGAATCCGGTCACCGTCAATACACAACAGGCCGTCGATTTGTTCAACTGAAAAAGGGAACTTACCGTGAATAGTATCGTAGCGGGTGAGGTAAGTGACGGTTTCTATATCGGATAGTTCATTGATAGCCACGACCACTAATTGCTGGTGCAGTGACCTCTCATAGATAGCTCTTAATACAGATTGACCAATGCGGCCATAGCCGTTGATAGCAACGCGATAACTCATGCACATTCAACCTAAAACAAGTTTGTTAGTTTTGGCAATAAAACACTAAGGTAAAAACCCCCTGTCAACTTTACTCAACAGGGGGCTTGGCAGAGGCTAGGAAAAGCGCGAACGCTTATAGTAGCGCTTGTGCTTTAGCCACCACATTGTCCACTGTGAAGCCAAAATGCTTAAACAGCTGATCTGCTGGGGCCGACTCGCCAAAGCTGGTCATTCCGACAATTGCGCCGTTCAGACCTACATATTTATACCAGTAGTCAGCTTGCAGCGCTTCCACTGCCACTCTTGCAGATACAGCAGCAGGCAATACAGACTCGCGATAAGCGGCGTCTTGAGCATCAAACAAATCGGTACTAGGCATAGAGACTACTCTGACACTTTTTCCTTTAGCGCGCATCACAGCTGCAGCTTGTACTGCCAGATCGACTTCAGAGCCAGTGGCAATAAAAATCAGCTCAGGAGCGCTGTCGCTGTCCGTTAACACATAACCACCTCTGGCAATATCGCTTACCTGTGCAGTTGTTCGCACCTGATGCGCCAAGTTCTGACGTGAGAAGATCAACGCCGAGGGGCCGTCTTTACGCTCAATTGCCATTTTCCATGCAACGGCAGACTCTACCGCATCGCAGGGACGCCAAGTGCTCATATTAGGTGTGTGACGCAGGTTAGCTACTTGCTCGATAGGTTGGTGAGTGGGTCCATCTTCACCCAGGCCAATAGAGTCATGCGTGTAGACATGGATCGCTTGAATCTTCATCAGGGCCGCCATTCTCAAGGCGTTTCTGGCGTATTCCATGAAGACCAGGAAGGTGGCGCCGTAGGGAATAAAGCCACCGTGTAGTGCCAGACCGTTCATGATCGCCGACATACCAAATTCGCGCACACCGTAGTTGATGTAGTTGCCCGAGGCATCGCTGCCATCGATAACCTTGGCACCAGACCACTTTGTCAGGTTTGATCCAGCCAGATCCGCTGATCCACCAATAAACTCAGGCAGTGACGGACCGTAACTGTTAAGGGCATTTTGCGAGGCCTTACGCGAGGCGATAGTCTCACCTTTTTCAGACAGCTCGGCAATCCATGCGTCGGCGTTGGCAGAGAAATCTGCAGGTAGCTCGCCGGCCAATCTGCGCAGCAACTCAGCCGCTAGTTCTGGGTACGCTTCACGGTAGTTAGCCAACTGCTGGTTCCAGTCGTTTTCTGCTACAGATCCGGCCGCACTGGCGTTCCAATCTGCATAGATATCTTCGGGAATTTCAAAGGGAGCATGTGTCCAGCCCAGACGCTCACGCGTGAGAGCAACTTCTTCATCACCTAAGGCCGCACCGTGACAGCCGGCAGTACCCTCTTTATTCGGAGAGCCAAAACCAATCACTGTTTTAGCACAGATAAGAGTAGGTTGAGTAGTATTCGCTTGGGCGGCTTCTATAGCGGCTCGAATTTCATCGGAGTTGTGGCCATCGACATCGGCAATTACCTGCCAACCGTAAGCTTCAAAGCGCTTTACCGTATCGTCGGTAAACCAGCCTTCTACCTGACCGTCGATAGAGATGCCGTTGTCATCCCAGAAGCCTATTAATTTGCCCAGTCCCAATGTACCGGCCAGAGAGCAAACCTCGTGCGAGATACCTTCCATCAGGCAGCCATCGCCCATAAAAGTATAAGTGTAGTGATCAACTATTTCGTGACCTTCACGGTTGAACTGAGCCGCTAAGGTTTTTTCCGCCAGAGCAAAGCCCACCGCGTTGCTGACACCTTGACCTAGTGGGCCGGTGGTCGTTTCTACACCGGGGCAATAACCGTATTCAGGGTGTCCTGCAGTTTTCGCATCCAACTGGCGGAACTGTTTAATGTCCTCTATAGAAACGTCATAGCCGGTGAGGTGTAACAAGCTATAGATCAGCATAGAACCATGACCATTGGAAAGCACAAAGCGATCGCGATCATACCAAGATGGGTTGCTAGGATTATGTTTGATAAAATCGTTCCATAATACCTCGGCAATATCAGCCATACCCATAGGTGCTCCCGGGTGACCTGATTTAGCCTTTTGTACTGCATCCATGCTTAGTGCGCGAATTGCGTTTGCCAGTTCTCTGCGAGCAGACATTCATTAACTCCTGAGGGAAACCCCAATTTTATTAGTCAAAATTTAAGCCGCCAATTTTCTCGCAGATTGCCTTCATCTTCAACGGCAAATCGTAAATAAACGCCAAAGTGAGTAATATTCATTTTAAAAGTGCTATTTTTCATAAAAAAGGCCCAGTTATTCCTGTAAATATTCATACAGAGATATAAAATGTGCACCATAATTACTCGTAACTTTACAACGTAAGTTCGACTGACACATTTTTCTGCTATGCAGATATCATCCAAAGGTTTAATAGCATGAGCGAATACAATCTTTTTACCTCAGAATCCGTCTCTGAGGGCCATCCTGATAAAATAGCCGACCAGATTTCAGATGCTGTTCTAGATGCTATTATAGCCAAAGACAAGTACGCGCGGGTCGCCTGTGAAACTATGGTAAAAACCGGCGTCGCCATAGTCTCCGGTGAAATAACCACTAACGCCTGGGTCGACCTCGAAGACCTAGTGCGCAAGGTAATCAATGATATCGGTTACACCTCCTCCGATGTTGGCTTTGACGGCAACACTTGCGGTATTATCAATATTATCGGCAAGCAGTCTCCAGACATCGCACAGGGTGTTGATCGCTCTTCGTCAGAACAGCAGGGAGCGGGAGATCAGGGGTTAATGTTTGGCTATGCCTCCAACGAAACTGATGTACTAATGCCCGCACCTATCACCTACGCCCACCGCCTGATGGAACGTCAAGCCGAAGCGCGTAAATCAGGCCTGCTGCCATGGTTGCGCCCGGATGCTAAATCTCAAGTCACTTTCAGATACAAAGATGGCAAGCCCTGCGCAGTAGATGCAGTGGTACTTTCCACTCAGCACGATCCGGAGATTTCGCACAGCGATTTGCAGGAAGCGGTGATGGAGCTGATCGTAAAACACGTACTACCAGAGAGTTGGCTCACTGCTGATACTAAGTTTCATATCAATCCTACCGGAAACTTTGTGATTGGCGGGCCTGTTGGTGATTGCGGATTGACCGGTCGCAAGATCATCGTCGACACATACGGCGGCATGGCCAGACATGGCGGTGGTGCGTTCTCAGGTAAGGACCCCTCTAAAGTAGACCGCTCGGCTGCCTACGCAGGTCGGTACGTGGCTAAAAACATTGTCGCTGCAGGTTTAGCTGATCGCTGTGAAATTCAAATTTCCTACGCCATCGGGGTCGCCGAACCTACGTCTATGTCAATCAATACCTTCGGTACCGGCAAGATCAGTGATGATAAAATAATTGCCTTGATCGGTGAGCACTTCGATCTTCGCCCACATGCAATTACCCGTATGCTGGATTTATTACACCCTATGTACCAAGCCACTGCCGCTTATGGTCACTTTGGTCGCACTCCGGTTGAAATGACCGTAGCTGATGACACTTTCACCGCCTTCAGCTGGGAGCGCACCGACAAAGTTGCAGCACTCAGAGCGGATGCCGGCTTATAATTTCTTCCTTCGATTAACTTAAAGAGCATTTATTGCTCTTTTTTTATAGGTTATTTTTTATGCGAGTACCGCGCTTCTATCAAGATTGCCCAATGAGCGTCAACCAGACCCTCAACTTAGACGAGGGTACCGTACAGCATGTCTCCAGAGTGCTGAGAATGAAAAGTGGCGAAGCTATCAGCCTGTTTAATGGCGACGGGAATGAATACCAGGGAGAACTTATAGAAGTGGCAAAGCGCTCGGTAAGTGTCATTATCAGCACTTGCACTCGTCCGCTGCGCAGTAGTCGACTTAAAGTATTTATCGGCCAGTCTATCTCGCGCGGGGAGCGCATGGATTACGCGGTACAAAAGTCTACCGAACTGGGCATGACTAGCATGACACCGCTGATCACTGAACGCACTGAAGTCAAACTCAAAGCAGACCGACTCAGTAAGCGACAACAACACTGGCAGCAATTGGCGATCAGCGCATGTGAGCAATCACTTCGCACTGAACTGCCAATTATCGATGCGCCCTGTTCACTGCAGCAGTGGCTGGAAAACTGCGACGCCGATATCAAATTAGTGCTGCATCACCACAGCGAAAAAAGCTTAGATGAATACTCTCCACCGAGTTCAGTGGCACTTCTGGTCGGCCCCGAGGGCGGCCTCAGCGAAGCTGAAGTTGAGACTGCCATCGCGGCGGGTTTTCACCCTGTGGCCTTCGGCCCCAGAGTCATGCGCACTGAGACGGCACCCATCGCTGCGCAAGCTATATTGCAATACCTGTGGGGTGATTTAAATTAACGCCAACACTGCTGCATCTTCCCCAGCGCTTGTTTAACGCTTTCACTGGCCCCATATAAGTTGCAACGACACCTACCATCCATATTAAGCGCGACTGAGGATTAAAAATGACATTAAAAATCGGCATTGTCATGGACCCTATTGAAAACATTAACTACAAAAAAGATAGCTCTCTGGCTATGTTGTGGGCAGCTCAAGATAAGGGCTGGGATATCTGGTATATGGAGCAGCAGCACTTATATATCGACAATGGTGTCGCCATGGCGCAGATGGCCCCGTTAACCGTCGCCAGGGATCCACAGCAATGGTATCAACGCGAAGCCTATCAAAACCTGGAACTGGCCAGTTTAGATATCATTTTGATGCGTAAAGACCCACCGTTTGACAATGAGTTTATGTACAGTACGCACATATTAGAAATGGCAGAGCGGCAAGGTACGCTAGTGGTCAATCCGCCGCAAAAATTGCGCGACTGTAATGAAAAGTTATTCGCCACTCAATTCCCTCAGTGCTGCCCTGAAGTACTGGTTAGCAGAGACACAGCCCAACTCAAAGCCTTTCACGCCAAACATAAAGATGTGATTTTCAAACCTTTGGATGGTATGGGTGGAACCTCCATTTTCCGGGTACAGAGTGACGGGGTCAATCTCGGTGTAATTTTAGAGACGGTCACTAAATACAACAGCGAAATGATCATGGCGCAAAAATTTATCCCTGAAATCAGCAGCGGTGATAAACGCATTTTGATGATCGATGGTGAGCCTGTCGACTACGCCTTAGCGCGCATTCCAACGAATGGAGAAACTCGCGGTAATTTAGCGGTAGGTGGTCGAGCCGAGGGTCGCGAATTAACCGCTCGTGATCGATGGATATGCGAGCAGATAGGGCCGAGCCTTAGAGAGCAAGGGTTAATATTTGTAGGACTGGATGTGATAGGTGACTACCTGACTGAAATCAATGTCACTAGCCCAACTTGCATTCGCGAGCTAAATGACCAATATGGTTTAGATATTGGTGCAGATTTAATTGCTGCGATTGAAAAAAAGTGCTTAAGTAATAGAGACTGATTAACTTTTGTACCGCTACTACTAAAAACTGATACTCATGGACAATAACACCCCTCAAGCACGCTTCAGCTATAGCTTATTTATTGCCGTTGCTATCCACGCAATGGCAATTTTAGCCATCGGCTTTAGCTGGGCTGGGACCAGTGTTAAAGCGGAGAGTATCGAAGTTACACTGGCGCAATATCAGGCCACAGAGAGCAATCAAGATGCTGACTATTTTGCCCAGATTGACCAGCTCGGTAGCGGCGATGCAGAGCAGAAACAACAGCTCTCCAGTGAGCGTATCTCGGTGCAGCAACAGGGAGATCAACAAGCCCAGCAGCAGCTGAGCTCCAAGACAACTCCAAGTGAACATCAGCAACCGCTAGAGGTAGATAACTCTGTGGACCTCGAGCGCCCCAATAGCACTGCCAATTTCGATGTAGTAGTGAGTAGCCAGGCTGATCACAAAAAATTCCTTAAACAGTTCAACCCCTCTTTAGAACCCATCGCTGAAAATCTCGCAGAAAACACTATCGACCAACAGATTATGGCCTTGAAGACGCAGATAAACACCCGTAGAGAAGCTATTGCCAAGGCTCCTCGTAAGCGGGTAATCTCGACCATGTCGACCAAATCACACCAAGATGCGGCCTACCTGGAGAACTGGCGCAGACGTATAGTCACTATTGGCAACAGCCACTATCCAAAAGCGGCAAACGAGCAAAAAATTTATGGGAGAGTGCGACTGCTGGTAGCAATGCGAGCCGATGGCAACGTCAACTCTATCGAAATTCTAGAGTCCTCCGGCAGACAAATACTGGACCATGGCGCAGTTAAAATCATTCGTCTTGCCGCCCCCTTCCAGCCTTTTTCTACGCAAATGCGTAAAAGCACCGACATATTGGAGATAATTCGCACAATAGAATTTGAGAAAACCACACTGATATACTAAACCTTATGTATGGTTTAAAATATTCAACGGCCACTACTGTATAAAACATGGCAAATTATTAGTAGGACGGGATGAAAAAACAAAGCAGCAGCTTAAAAAATAACTTTTTAATCTCGATGCCAATGCTAGGCAAACACACATACCCTGATTCAGTCATCTATATTTGCCATCAGGGCGAATACGGCTCTATGGGAATAATTATTAATCAAGAATACGACATGGACCTGAAAACCATGTTGCAGCACTTGAATATCCACTGCGATTCAAACATCCACAATCAAACGGTCTATCACGGCGGCGACGTGCAAAATGACCGAGGCTTTATCTTGCATCCCTTTAACCAAGGCGATGATTGGCTATCCAGCTACCGTGTCAGTGACAGCTTAAGCCTGACCTCTTCTGTAGATATATTAGAGTCAATGGCAATAGGCTGCGGGCCAAAATCAGCACTGGTAGCCCTGGGCTATATTGGCTGGGGACCGGGAGAATTGGAGAGTGAAATTATTGACAATCTCTGGTTAAATTGCCCGGTAAACTTAGATATAATCTTCAGCGTAGCCGCTGGCGATAAAATGCAAGCCGCCGCCTCTTCCCTCGGTGTTAGTCTGGAGCGTTTAACCAGCCACAGCGGCAAGGCTTAAGGCCGCTAATCAGCAGCGCAGCTACAACAACCTACAGCTGACAGATACTAATTTCTCATGACAAATAAATCACAGCAAGTGCTTGGCTTCGACTTTGGCACCAGACGCATTGGTGTAGCCAGCGGACAGAACCTCGGCCTATCCACAACCGAGCTGGCACCGGTCAATGCCACAGATGGCACCCCAAATTGGCAGCAATTAGATGCGCTAATAAAAGAGTGGACTCCCGATATTTTGGTGGTCGGCATCCCTATTAATATGGATAACAGCATCAGCGAAATGTCGCGCCGCGCCAGGCGCTTTGCCAACAAAATTCAGGACCGCTACCAACTGCCTTGTTTTATTATCGATGAGCGCTTATCCACCGCTGAAGCCAAGGAAATACACTACTCTCGCGGCGGCAGTAGCAATTTCCGCAAA
The DNA here is from genome assembly GCA_002163025.1 of 'Osedax' symbiont bacterium Rs2_46_30_T18. Classification (GTDB taxonomy): domain Bacteria; phylum Pseudomonadota; class Gammaproteobacteria; order Pseudomonadales; family Balneatricaceae; genus Rs1. The sequence continues at coordinate 14,337 of MABF01000268.1, read as the reverse complement.
GAATCCGTCGACGGTATCGCCGCCGGCTTGATATTACAGAGTTGGTTTAACAGCGACATCAGAATCCCTAGCCATAGCCGTTTGGAAGATTACTATGCCCTCGAGCAATCATAACGTCGATTTTTTACTACTGCAGATGACCGAAGCCCTGCGCAAATTACTCACTGATAATGAAATTAGCGACCCACTGTTTATTGGTATCCGCTCAGGCGGGATCTGGATCGCTGATAAACTGCACCAGAATTTAGCCATTGCCGAGCCGCTAGGTACTTTAGACATCTCCTTTTATCGGGATGATTTCACACGCATTGGCCTGGACCCAAAAGTTCAGCCATCGAAGTTACCAAGTTCAACACAGGATCGGCATATTATCTTGGTTGATGACGTGATTAAAACTGGCCGAACCATCCGTGCAGCGCTCAACGAATTGTTTGACTATGGTCGCCCCGCCTCTGTCACTTTAGTCGCCCTGTTAGATCTGGGATGCAGGGAGCTACCGATTGCCGCCGATATTATTGGCAGCAGCTTACGCTTAAATACTGATCAACATATTAAATTAATTGGCCCAGAGCCCCTGGCACTGGAAATTAGCCAGCGACCAGGCTCGGAGTAAGCAATGATCGAATCTATAGACCATAATAGCTCGCAACTTAACGCCAGCGGTCAGTTGAAACATTTTTTAACCACTGAAGACCTCCCCGCCACGCTGTTGAACGAGATACTAGACACCGCTAACTCTTTTCTCGACATGAGCTCTCAGCAAGTAAAAAAAGTGCCTTTGTTGCGCGGTAAAACCGTGGTCAATTTATTTTTTGAGCCCAGTACTCGTACTTCAAGTACCTTCGAGCTAGCGGCAAAACGACTCTCTGCGGACGTACTCAACTTAAACATAAGTAGCTCTTCGACTTCCAAGGGAGAGTCCTTAAAAGACACCTTGATGACCTTAGAGGCGATGCACGCAGACATGTTCGTGGTTCGCCACCCAGACAGTGGTGCCGCACACTTTATAGCCAACCAAGTAACACCCAACATTGCGGTGATCAATGCCGGGGATGGTCGTCACGCTCACCCTACCCAGGCGATGTTAGATATGTTGACGATTAAACGCTGCAAAGGCGACTTTTCAGGTTTAGTGGTGGCTATTGTCGGAGACATTTTGCACTCAAGAGTCGCCAGGTCACAGATTCACGCTCTGCGCACTTTAGGGGTCGCGGAAATCCGCGTTATAGCACCTAAAACACTAATTCCTAAAGACATCGAGTTTATGGGCGTCAAAGTTTACACCGATATGCTCCAGGGCATTAAAGACTGCGATGTCGTCGGTATGCTGCGTCTGCAAAAGGAGCGTATGAACAGCGCGCTACTACCGAGTGAGTCAGAATTTTTTAAGCTCTATGGTTTAAACAGTGAAAAGTTGAAACTGGCCAAACCTGACGCCATCGTCATGCACCCAGGACCGATCAACCGTGGTGTGGAAATCGAATCAGCGGTTGCCGATGGCCCGCAGTCCACAATACTGCAACAAGTGACCAATGGCATAGCAGTGCGCATGGCGGTAATGTCGATGGCTATTAGCGGTCAATTAAACAATTCAAATTCTTCAGTGCAAAGGTAGTATCTATGATTAAAATAACCAATGGTCGGTTAATAGACCCAGCCAACGACCTGGATACTATCACTGACTTATATATTGATCAGGGCGTGGTGACAGCCATCGGCTCACAACCTGCTGAGTTTGATGACACGACAGCAACCACTATTGATGCCAGCGGCAAGATTGTCTGCCCGGGACTGATCGACCTCAGCGTGCATTTACGTGAGCCCGGTTACACTCACAAAGCCACCATTGCCAGTGAAACTAACGCCGCTGCCAGTGCCGGAATTACTACTGTGGTCTGTCCACCCACCAGCAAACCGGTGATCGACAGTACTGCTGTGGCCGAGTTAATTCAGGATCACGCCAAAGCTTGCGGCAAGTCGAAAGTACTGCCTGTTGGTGCTCTCAGCATAGGGTTAAGGGGCGAGCAACTGGCACCTATGGCAGCTCTGAGCAGCTCGGGTTGTATTGCCTTTTCCAATGCCCGTGCGACGATAGAAAACAGCCAGGCATTGCTGCGCTGCCTCGAATACGCTGCTACCCACGACTTTCTAGTTATCTTCAACCCTCAAGACAATAATTTAGTCGGCAACGGGGTATTACACGAGGGAAGTACTTCCACCAATATGGGACTTTCCGGCATTCCCGAAGCCGCAGAGACCATCGAAGTAGCGCGCAGTTTAATTTTAATAGAGCAATCCGGGGTGCGCGCTCACTTTGGCCAACTCAGCTGTGAGCGATCTATCAGCATGATAACTCAGGCGCGCAACAAGGGATTACCGGTTACCGTCGACGTCGCTATCCAGCATTTTTTCTTCACCGATGAAAATGCCAGAGGCTTCAATAGTATGTTCCATTTGCAGCCTCCGCTGCGCAGCCAGCTTGATCGTGCAGGATTACTGAACGCGCTGGTTACTGGTGACATACAGGCAATATGCTCAGACCATCAGCCACACGAAGAAGCGGCCAAACACGCCCCATTTGCCGCTACTGAAGCGGGTATTTCTGGCCTCGAAACATTGTTACCGCTGGGCTTGCAGCTGGTTGAGCAAGGCCTGATCAACCTGCCACAACTGATAGAAAAGCTAACCTGCGCCCCGGCTAAAATTCTCAATATTGCAGCTGGATCACTGACAGTTGGCGAGTGTGCAGACATCACTATCTTCGATGAGAACTGCAGCTGGCTGGTCGATCAGGAAACGCTAGTCTCCGCCGGAAAGAATTCTCCGCTGATCGGCTCTGAGCTAAAAGGCCGGGTCACCCATACTCTATTGGCCGGTAATTTGGTCTATCGCTTGTAAAACTCTCAGCCCCAGCAAACAAAAGCCCGGTCAATGCCGGGCTTATAGTAGCAAGTGATTTTTATTAGCGACTTCTTGGGGCGTAAGCAAGCACGTCAGATAACAGTTGTGACTCCTGCATACCTTTGCTCTCGCAGGCATCTAGCAGTGCATACACCATATCGGGTGAGCCACTGGCGAGCATTTTCACTGCGTTAAAATCGCTAAAATCATGCAGTATTGCCGCCGGTAACAGATCGACCCGACCCGCCCATTCACAAGCTTCTGTAGGATCACTGATCACTGGATGAAAAGTCACATTGGCATGTTGTTCGGCCCACTGTTCTGGTAATAAGCTCCAATACAAATCACTGGCAACTCTGACACCCCAGTAGATGTGGATTTGATTGGCTACTCCCTGCGCCAGCAAGTGCTCTACCACGCTTTTAACTTGTGAGAATCCAGTACTGGCAGCCGCCAGAATAACAGGGCAATCTGCACTTAACTGCTGCGCTTGAATATAGGCATCACCTTTGGCCAACTCAGCGACAATCTCGCTCTTTGCCAGCAAGTGTTCAATCAGTGCGTTAGAGATATCACTGTTGGGGTTATGCCTGATATGTAGCTCCAAGTGCGCTCCGGCTTCCGGGGACGAACCAATAGAAAAGGAAGCACTTTTACCGTCAGCTAAAAATAGATCCAAATATTGCCCGGCATAATATTCAACACTATGACCGTCCGACTCAGGCATCAACAACTTAACTTGATAAACGTCGTGATTTAATTTCTCGACACTCTCAATACTACAATTTAGCTTTTTCACTATAACTCTCCTGGGCATCGCAGCCCATTTAACATGTGCTCTGTCTATTTCTTTTGCCTATACAACCGGGGCCCAATACACACTACTTGACGATCCAGCCCACACCGAGAACAAAAGCTAATGACTTATTAACTATAGCCTATAATATTATTTTGCAAGCACTTGATTATCAATCCCTAAGTCTTGCCAAATAGCATCAATATGCGCTTTTACTTGCGTATCCATGACAATCGGCTCACCCCACTCCCTGGTAGTTTCTCCCGGCCACTTATTGGTCGCATCCAATCCCATCTTTGACCCCAGCCCCGATACAGGCGAGGCAAAATCCAGATAGTCAATGGGGGTGTTTTCTATCATCACCGTATCCCGTGAGGGATCCATCCGGGTCGTGATGGCCCAGATAACATCTTCCCAGTCCCTGGCATTGATATCATCATCGCAGACGATAACAAATTTAGTGTACATAAACTGGCGCAAGAACGACCAGACGCCTAACATAATTCTCTTTGCATGACCCGGGTACTGTTTCTTAATAGTGACCACAGCCATCCGGTAGGAACAACCTTCAGGGGGCAGATAAAAGTCGACTATTTCCGGGAACTGCTTTTGCAATATAGGAACAAAGACTTCATTCAGTGCCACACCTAAAATCGCCGGCTCATCCGGCGGTCTGCCGGTATAAGTGCTGTGATAGATAGGATTTTCTCGGTGGGTGATAGTCTCTACGGTAAATACCGGAAACTGATCTACCTCGTTGTAGTAGCCGGTATGGTCACCAAAAGGTCCTTCATCTGCCATCTCATCCGGATAGATATAGCCCTCAAGAATAAACTCTGCACTGGCAGGCACTTGCAAGTCACTGTTAATACACTGCACTACTTCAGTCTTATCACCACGCAATAATCCGGCAAAGGCGTATTCTGACAGTGTATCTGGCACTGGGGTAACAGCACCTAAAATAGTTGCAGGGTCAGCCCCCAGGGCCACGGCAATAGGAAAAGGCTCACCGGGATGTGCTTTTTTCCAATCCTGGAAATCCAGTGCGCCACCGCGATGCGACAGCCAGCGCATGATCAACTTATTTTTTCCAATCAACTGCTGTCGGTAGATGCCTAAGTTTTGTCGCTCTTTTTCCGGTCCACGGGTTATCACCAGCGGCCAGGTCACTAGGGGTCCCGCATCACCCGGCCAACAAGTCTGTATCGGCAAAGTTGTTAAATCGACCTGATCCCCTTTAATCACAAACTGCTGGCAGGGGGCTTTTTTCACTACTTTTGGCCCCATGTTAAGTACTTGCTTATAAACCGGTAGTTTTTGCCAAGCATCGCGCATGCCTTTAGGCGGTTCAGGCTCTTTGAGCATTGCCAACACTTTCCCCACTTCACGAAGCGCACTAACCTCCTGCTGCCCCATTCCCAGCGCCACACGTTCAGCGGTACCAAATAAATTAGTTAACACCGGGTAGCTATAGCCCTTGGCATTTTCAAACAAAAGCGCCGGACCACCCGCTTTCAGAGTTCTGTCACTGATCTCTGTCATTTCCAGATACGGGTCTATCTCTTGCTTGATCCTGACCAGCTGACCACGCTCTTCAAGCAGCGCTATAAAATCCCGCAGGTCTTTATACTTAAATTTTGTCATCGACTGTCTCAAATATCTGTACACAGCGGCACTACTTTTCAATCACTGCATAGCCAGATTAAATGCAAAAAAAAGGGTGGACTCACGCCCACCCTTTTAGTGTTTATCTACTTGAACTACTGAAAATCACAGCAGTTCAAATTTCAATTTATTTTCTGCGCATCGACAAGAAGAACTCTTCATTGGTCTTGAAATCTTTTAGCTTATCAAGAACAAATTCGATTGCCGCGGTATCTTCCATTGGATCTAACAACTTACGCAAGATCCACATCCGCTGCAACTCTTCTTCAGAGGTCAATAGATCTTCACGCCTGGTACCTGAGCGACGGATATTAATGGCCGGGTAGACGCGCTTTTCAGCGACACGACGATCTAAATGAATTTCAGAGTTACCTGTACCCTTAAATTCTTCGAAGATAACTTCGTCCATTTTAGAGCCGGTATCTATCAGAGCAGTGGCTATTATTGTCAAGCTGCCACCCTCTTCGATATTACGTGCCGCACCAAAGAAGCGCTTAGGGCGCTCCAGAGCGTGTGCATCGACACCACCGGTCAATACTTTGCCCGATGAAGGGATTACAGTGTTGTAAGCTCTGGCAAGACGAGTGATAGAGTCGAGTAAGATAACTACATCTTTTTTATGTTCAGCCAGACGCTTAGCCTTTTCGATCACCATTTCTGCTACTTGCACGTGACGTGCTGGCGGCTCGTCGAAAGTAGAGGCGACAACTTCGCCGCGCACTGTGCGCTGCATTTCTGTCACTTCCTCAGGCCGCTCATCGATCAGTAATACGATTAAGTGACACTCAGGGTTATTACGGCTGATGCTGTTGGCGATGTTTTGCAACATTAAAGTCTTACCAGCCTTTGGCGGAGACACTACCAGACCGCGCTGACCTTTGCCTATGGGGGCCATTAAATCGATAACACGGGCAGATAGATCTTCAGTACTGCCATTACCAAGTTCCAGCACCAGGCGATCTTGAGCAAATAACGGAGTTAAGTTCTCAAACAAAATCTTGTTTTTGGCATTGTCCGGTCGATCGTAGTTAATTTCATTAACTTTCAGCAGCGCGAAGTAGCGTTCACTGTCCTTCGGCGGTCGGATTTTGCCAGCGACTGTATCACCAGTGCGCAAGTTAAAACGGCGGATTTGGCTGGGAGACACATAGATATCATCTGGACCTGCCAAGTAAGAGGCATCGGCAGAACGCAAAAACCCGTAACCGTCCTGAAGTATTTCTAGCACACCATCGCCATAAATATCTTCGCCGCTTTTTGCATGTTTCTTTAAAATTGCAAAAATAACGTCTTGTTTACGTGAACGGGCTAGATTTTCCAGGCCCATTTCGTTGGCTGTGTCGACTAGTTCGTGAACACTTTTTGTTTTTAATTGGGTAAGATTCATATAATTTGAAGTGATGGGCCCTTAGGGCGAAGATTTAGAATAATTTAATAGTTTAGTAATAACTATGATGACGTGGAAATATTGAATTTCTTTGTAGTGAAGATTTTGCTCTGCTCTGGGATATTCCCCAGTGGCAAATTCAAGTTAAATATAGAAGGTTGATCGTTAACTGTCCAGTAAAAAAAAGGTAGAAAGCAATTTATATTACCTCTACCCCGTTTTATTTACAGATTAGCGTCTACAAAAGCCGCTAATTGCGACTTAGAGAGCGCACCGACTTTGGTCGCCTCTAAGTTTCCACCTTTAAATAGCATCAGCGTTGGAATACCGCGAATACCAAATTTTGGTGGTGTTTCACTGTTCTCGTCAATGTTCAACTTGCAAACTGTCAGGCCTTTACCAGCGTAATCTTTAGCGATTTCTTCCAGTACCGGAGCAATCATTTTGCAGGGGCCACACCACTCAGCCCAATAGTCAACTAGTACCGCACCTTCGGCATTTAATACATGCTTTTCAAAAGACGCATCGGTAACATTAATAATATCTGTGCTCATTAATTTTCTCCTAAATACTGACGACTGCAATTAATTAGAACGGTAGCTTATAGCTAATTGCTCTAACAACCCTAAGTCATAGATAAACTTCATATAAAGATATATGGTGCACAATCCGAGAATTTCAACCTGAACGCTCGGATTACGCAGCTATTTACCTGAAGTACTGCAATGACTTTGAGCAATACCGCACTGTGTTAAATGCCCAGCCTCTGTTACTACTTAAGTTCAGGACCAGCAGCGATGATTCCCTCAGACACCGCTGAAAACTTAGCGAAGTTTTTGGTGAACTTCTCGATCAGTGCCGCGGCTTCAGTATCGTAAGCAGCACTATCTGCCCAAGTGTTTCTCGGTTGTAGCAATCCACTGTCAACGCCAGGCACTTGAAGCGGTACATCTAAATTAATACCGTCTAAATGTACTGTTTGCGCGCCGACTAAGGCACCACTTTGAATTGCAGCGATAATCGCTCGGGTTGTAGGTATATCAAAACGAGACCCGGTTCCGTAGGAGCCACCGGTCCAGCCAGTGTTGACTAAGTACACTTGTGAGCCAAATTCTTCCACTCGTTTGATTAACAACTCAGCGTAGACACTGGCGGCACGAGGAAAGAAAGGAGCGCCAAAACACGTGGAGAAGGTAGACTTAATTCCCCCGCCAGAACCCATTTCTGTGGATCCCACCAAAGCGGTATAACCAGATAGAAAGTGATAGGCAGCTGCTTCATTGGACAATACCGATACAGGTGGTAGTACTCCGGTCAAATCACAGGTAAGGAAAATAATAGCTTTAGGCTCACCACCTAAATTGTCTTGGGTACGCTTTTCTACGTGCTCTAATGGATAGGCGCAGCGACCATTTTCGGTGCGGCTGGTATCGTTGTAATCGGCGACCTTGCGCTCATCCAATTCAACGTTTTCGACGATGGCACCGAAGCGGATCGCATCCCAAATAATCGGCTCATTTTTTTGCGACAGATTGATGGTTTTAGCGTAGCAGCCACCCTCTAAATTAAAGACTACATCTTTGCCCCAACCGTGCTCGTCATCACCAATCAGGTAACGTTCGGGATCAGCAGACAAGGTGGTTTTACCGGTTCCGGAAAGACCAAAGAATAAAGTAGTATCACCTTCTTCTCCAACGTTGGCGGAGCAGTGCATCGGCAATACGTCTTTTGCAGGCAACAGGAAGTTCTGTACAGAGAACATCGCTTTTTTCATTTCTCCAGCGTAGCGCATACCCGCCAGTAACACTTTGCGCTCGGCGAAGTTTAGAATCACGCAACCATCGCTGTGAGTGCCATCTCGCTCGGGGATACATTCAAAGTTCGCGGCATTTATGATCTGCCACTCTTCTTTAGCTTTAGGATTATAATCCTGGGGAAGAATAAATAGGTTCTGTCCAAACAAGTTCTGCCACGCGGTCTCAGTAGACATTTTAACTGCGAGGTAGTGATTCATATCCGATCCAACATGCACATTAGAGACGAAGTGTTCTCGAGCGCCTAAATAGCTCTCCACTCTCTCCCACAAGGCATCAAATTTATCCGCATCAAATGGACGGTTAACACCACCCCAGTCGATAAGATCCGATGTGCCGGGCTCTTCAACGATAAAACGATCTAACGGAGATCGTCCTGTGCGTGCACCTGTGTTAACAACTAATGCGCCTGTATCAGCCAGCTCGCCCTCTCCTCTGAGAATTGCTTGCTGTACTAATTTGGCACGGCTTAAATTGAAATGTACCGTATCTGTTTTGTTGGTCATTGCTAAATCCTTCGGCTGTTAGCCAAACTCCACCTGTAAGCGAAAAATTAATTTTAGTATTATATTTTCCACGTCTGCGCGTGAATTTATGGCGCGCATTATCACAAATTAAAGTATTTTTTTCTATGAGTAATATAGCTAATGTACTATCTGTTGAAATTAATCTGATATTAACCGGGCTATTCAACCTCAGCAGACAATTCTGATAAATATTGTGTACAATTCAGCAGAAAACAAGTGCTGCTCTATGAATTGGGCAACAGCGCTCATTATCAGGTCTTAGCAGCCGCTTTAGCTTCGAGCTCCCTGCAAATAGCTTCCACATCTACGACGTCAAAACTGTAGTTACTATTACAGAACTGACAACCCATATCTATCACTCCGCTGTCTTCGACAATTTCTCTCAGTTCATTGGCGTCGAGTAACTTTAACGCTTTCTCACTGCGCTCGCGTGAACACTGGCACTTAAACTCAATCTGCTGGGGACTAAACAAGCGACACTGCTCTTCGTGGAACAGGCGATAGAGCACAGTTTCATTATCAAGAGCCAACAGTTCTTCTGCACAAAGGGTCTCGGTCAGCATCGCTAAACGCTGCCAGTCGTCCGTGCCACTTTGCATTGCAGGCAATACTTGCAACATAATACCGCGGGCTTTTTTCCCGTCACAGGCTAAAATAAACTTAGTATCTAATTGCTCTGATCGCTGAAAATAATCTTCCAGGCAAAGGGCCAGGCTCTCCTGCTCTAAGGGCACATACCCTTGATAACGTTGACCAACTTCGGGCTCTATCGTCAGAACTAAATGCCCTTTAGCCAACATTTCTTTGAAGCCAATCTGCTCGGGAATAGCCGGGTCAAACTGTGCGACAGCGCGACACTCATTGCGATGATTGCATTCAACCATCAGAGTCGAGACACTGCCTTCGCCTTTGGCCTGCAAAATCAATTTGCCATTGAACTTCAAATTAGTGCTCAATATAGTGACCGCAGCCAACATTTCCCCCAAGACATTTTCGATCACCGGGGGATAGTTATGCCCAGCCATTATCTGTTGCAAGGAGCTCTGTAAAGCTGTTACTACACCACGGACATCAACGTTATCGAATAAAATACGCTGAACTTGATCTGTATTACTCATCTATCTATTTCACTACCTGATAATTATTGTCTAGGTTAGAGCGCTTTACTGAAGCGATCTGCTTAAAGAGGAAAGTAGAATTTTACCACAAAACTGCCGGTTAAATTCAAGCCGTGCACTGCACTTTATTGGGCTAATCACCGAGCAGCAGGTCTTTGTTCTGCACAATACGCCTGCGATCGCGTTTATCCGGTTTCCCCGCTGGAGTGATCTGAGAAATTTTCAAAATCTTACGCTGCTCTGCCTCATACTCACGTTTTTTAATACTCTGCTCAGTCTCTCGGAAAAGAAGAGCAGCTTGCGGAGCGCCACGGCGCTGATCTGAAAGCGCCAGTATTTCCACAATGCGCTCGTCCCAACCCTGGCGCACTTTGACTATCGCGCCAATTTCCACCAGCTTACTACTTTTGCTACGCTGTCCGTCGTATTGCACTTTGCCGCCTTCCAGAGCTTTTTTTGCCAGTGCCCTGGTTTTAAAAAAGCGCGCCGCCCACAGCCATTTATCCAAACGAATTTTACTGTTTTTATCATCTTTCATTAATACAGTTCCTATTTTCTGTCACTGACAGTGCTGTAGCTGTAGCTGTAGCTGTTTAGAGTATTGCGAAAAGCATGCCACCGCAGTAAAGCGCTGATTAGGCTCCCTGATAATTTTGCTGTCAGGTTGTGCAATATAACGCAATTGCGCTATACCGTATTGCTCGGCCTCAGCCAGCACTGCTACTGTGTCATCGATAAACAGTGCTCTGCTCGGATCAAAAGGTTCAATCGCTTGCATATGCTGCCAGAAACCTGGCTGCTCTTTTGCCAGCGAAAAGTCATGGGAGACCACAATTGCATCCAAATATTGACCAAAATCTAAAAGTGATAATTTCATCTGCAGCCCTGAACGATGGTCGTTAGTGACTAATACCACCTTTTTTCCAGCCCTTCTCAACGCCTGCAAAAACTCCTGAGCATAGGGACGAAAGGAAATTTTAGATGCCACTTCAGCCCTCAATGCTGCGATATCAACGTTTAACTTAGCAGTCCAATAATCCACACAGTACCAGTCAATAGTACCTTTATTTTTTCCCAGCTCTGTCTCTAAGTATTGCCGTGAGAAATCTATATCTAATTGATGTATTTGCGCGTACCTTACGGGTAGATGTTGCATCCAGAAGTGACTGTCATAGTGAAGGTCTAATAGCGTACCGTCCATATCCAACAAAACCGTATCTATTTCTGACCACATCGGTGGCTGCATTTGTGACAAGATATATTACCTACTGAGCTGTTGTGAGAGATAAGTATGCCCTGTAAACCGGAAATTTTGAAGATAAAACAAGCTGCCAAGAGTCGCTTATTCCTGGTTGAAGAGCTGGCACTTCGCTTTAGCAACGGCGAGCAGCGAACTTATGAGCGCCTGGCCAGCAGGGGCAACGGCGCTGTGATGATGGTAGCTATAGACAGTGAAGACAACGTACTGCTGGTGCGAGAATACGCCGGCGGTATTGGAGACTACACGCTAACCTTACCTAAAGGGGCTGTTGACCCCGGTGAAACTATCTACGAGGCGGCGGAGCGAGAACTAAAAGAAGAAGTTGGTTTTGGTGCCAGGCAATTAGACTTCCTTAAAGAGATGACTACCGCACCTAATTATATGGGCCATAAACTCCAAACTATTATCGCCAGAGAACTCTACCCCTGTCGTTTAGAAGGGGACGAGCCCGAGCCTCTGGAGGTGGTTAAATGGCCGCTATCCGACCTTGATAACTTGGTTTTAAACCCGGAGTTTACCGAGGGCAGAGCCATCGCCGGTCTCTACATGGCCAGGCACTTCCTGACTCAACAACAGTAATTTTTCTCCACAAGCCCCTACGCGAGCACTAAAGTGGATAGGTTCAGCAATAGATTAGAAGACTCTCTCACTTGTAATGAATCCATAGCTCGCTAACAAGATCGTAGTCTTATCTCTTACCTGGCTTACAAATCATCAAACATACTGCGCAAACTGTTCAAGGTCGCTTTGCCTCTGGCCTTATTCACCTCGGGATTTTTCTCGCCGTTGCCTTCCACCAATAAATCATCGGCGGGCAACTCATCCAAAAAGCGACTGGGAATGCAGTCCAGCACTTCACCAAACTGTTTACGGGCTCTGGCCAGCGTAATGGTTAAAGTCACTTTGGCGCGGGTTATACCCACGTACATTAAGCGCCGCTCCTCTTCAATGTCGCCGTTCTCGATACTGTTGCGATGAGGCAGTATTTCCTCTTCCATGCCAAGCAAAAACACGTGTGGAAACTCTAATCCCTTAGAGGCGTGCAAGGTCATCAACTGCACTTTATTCTCGTCCTCTTCCTCTTCCTGACGATCCATCAAATCTATTAATATTAGCCTGTTAATTGCCTCTTCAACCCCCGCCTCGGGATCTTCTTCCTGTAACCGCTCCATAGTATTTCGGATAGAATCGACCAGGAAATAGACGTTCTGCATTCTCTTCTCAGCCACTGCATCACTGGAGCAGTTTTGATGCACCCAGCCCTCGTAATCAATATCAAAGATTAGCTCGCGAATGGCCTGAATCGGATCGCCCTGGATACACTGCTGATACTTTACGCTCAGCCAAGTGGTGAAGCGGCGCAGCTTTTCTACCTGGGCCGGTTTCATCACTTGCTCTAAACCCAACTCATTACAGGCATCAAACATGCTTATTTCACGCAGAGATGCGTACTCACCTAATTTCTTAAGGGTACTGGGGCCTATTTCACGCCTGGGCAGGTTAATCACCCGCAGAAATGCATTGTCGTCATCTGTATTGATCAACACTTTCAGATAACACATCAGGTCTTTAATCTCGGCCCGGGCAAAAAATGACGTCCCCCCTGACAACTTATAGGGCACTTGGTACGCCTGTAATTTCAATTCCAGCAAGCGCGCCTGATGATTTCCCCGATAGAGCACTGCAAAATCTTTAAAATCAAATTTGCTGCGCAAATGCCGGTCTAATATTTCCGTGGCTACACGTTCACATTCGGCGTCTTCATTGCGAGTATGGATAACCCGAATCGGATCACCCGGTGCCATATCCGACCATAGTGTCTTGGTGAACTCGTGTGGGTTATTAGCGATCACAGTGTTGGCAGCGTTGAGGATTAACCGGGTAGAGCGGTAGTTTTGCTCTAATTTAATCAGTTTGAGGCTGGGATAATCCTGTTGCAGCAGCGCCAAGTTTTCCGGGCGCGCGCCACGCCAGGAATAGATCGATTGATCATCATCGCCAACCACAGTCAGGGCACCGCGGCTGCCGACAATTTGCTTGACCAACTTATACTGGCTCATGTTGGTATCTTGGTATTCGTCCACCAGCAAGTAGCGAATTTTATTCTGCCACTTTTCCAAGATCTGTGGATGCGCACTAAAAAGTTTTACCGGAGTCCAAATCAGGTCATCGAAATCCACCGCATTGTACGCCTGTAAAGTAGTTTGATACAGTTCATACGCTCTCGCAGCCAGGACATCATCAGGCCCATCGGCTTGCTGCAGCGCCTGCTGCGATTCGATCATCTCATTTTTCCAATAGGATATTTTGTTGCGCACCATATCGACACTATCGGAATCTTCATCATTATTTAGCAGTAAATCTTTGATCAGAGAACGGCTGTCAGAGTCATCAAAAATAGAAAAAGTTGACTTTAATTTAAGCGCCTTGTGCTCTTTACGGATAATGTTCATGCCTAAATTGTGAAAGGTAGAAACTGTTAATCCACGGCCTTTGCCATCCGGCAGCAAGCCCATCACTCGCTCTTTCATTTCTCTGGCGGACTTATTGGTAAAAGTTAAGGCGGCAATATGGCGCGCTTCAATGCCGCAACTTTTTACTAAGTAAGCTATTTTTCGGGTAATAACGCTGGTCTTTCCGGAACCGGCACCGGCTAGCACTAACATAGGGCCACTAATATAATTGACCGCATCACGTTGTCTGGGGTTTAACTGACTCATTAGACTCTAATATCACCGGATAGCTAGTAGGGGTCCGCAAAAGACTCCCTGTAAAAGATCAGCGCATTATGCCACAAGCCCGACCCTGAATATAATTCTCTGTAGCAATATCTTAAAACAACAGTTTGCCAATTATTTCTCATGATCA
>MABF01000099.1 GCA_002163025.1 'Osedax' symbiont bacterium Rs2_46_30_T18 | reverse complement strand
TCAGATAAAAAGTTCCTGCTTTACGGTCTTTAGTGCCCACATCAATACTGTTGGCCACTAAAGATCGATCAACTAAACTCCAGGCACTGCTCATGCTGCCAGAGATTTTCAGCGCCGGTTTGCCATTGGCGTTGCGACCAAACAAAACCAAACCATCGCGTTGCTGGCGTTTAAAGTTACTGGCCAGCAGACCATTATTTAAACTGCCGCTGGTCGCTTTGCTCATAAAGCGCAGCAACTCATACAACATTTCGGTTTTGTAAGATAAGTTCTGTGATTCGGTATTCCAGTCAACACTGTCTATTTTTTGGTCTATTGGATAACGTACGTGGGCCATACTAAGAACGGTACGTTGACTATCCGCTTCATCCCTTTTTAACTGGATTCTGATCTTGTTTTTGTTGTCACCTTTGATATTTTGAAAGGTAAGCTTTTTAAACCAAGTATCAACCGCGCCGCTCTTATCTGCCTTGACAGTAATCCAATCACTTTCAATGACACCCTGCTGAGGATCAATATTAGAAAGACCTAAGTTATTGAACTCCATAAACTGCTGAGCTTTTGGCCAAATAGCATTAATAGGCGCATCGACTATTAATACTTTAACACTGCCCTGCTGTTTAAAATTAACGGTCTCAGTACCTGAATCCGCGTAAAAATATTCGGGGCGTGTAATATTGTCAATCGGCGCTGTTTGGGCTAACTGACGCTGCGGAATGTCCATTGCATCTTGAGTTTGTTTTGCCTGTAAATGCGTGGGTATTTTTAACCGCTGACTTTTCTCTGCGTCTTGATATTCTTTAGAGCGATCGTGGATTAACCCACTTTCGCCGTAAAGCGCATTATCAGATAGAGAGCTACAGCCTGCTAACAAACTAGTACAGAACAACGCCAAAACACTGGCACTTCGCAGCGATCGATTAGTAACTGATGCCACTGCCTGGTCTTGCACAACAAGGCGCTCAGTGATTACTTGATGGTTATTATTATTCATCTGCTGATCTCTCATACATCCTCTAACTTTTTCAGATAATACATTAAATATGTGGCTAAACGAGTTTGCAGTCGAGCATCGCAGCCTTAAGCGGCGCACGATATTGCTCAGAGAGCGGCGTCAGTGGCAATCGAATGCCATTACCCATTAGGCCTAGCTGAGCCACAGCCCATTTGACTGGTATCGGGTTAGATTCGGTAAACAATTGATTGTGCAGCGTCATCAAAGCATCATTCAGCTCTCTGGCCTTGTGAGCATCACCAGATATGGCCACTTCACAAAGCTCTGACATCAATTTAGGGGCGACATTTGCGGTCACTGAGATGTTACCCTGACCACCAGCAAGCATCAATTCAACTGCCGTTGCGTCATCCCCAGAATAGACAGCGAAACCATTGGGAGCATTTTTGACCAGAGATCGGTTACGGGCCACATCGCCAGTTGCATCTTTAATTCCGATAATATTGGCTACATCCCTGGCCAGGCGCAATGTGGTCTCTTCACTCATATCCGCAATGGTACGACCCGGAACATTGTAAAGTATCTGCGGTATATCCACAGCTTCTGCAATAGCTTTAAAATGCAGATACATGCCCTCTTGCGTCGGCTTGTTGTAGTAAGGTACTACCGAAAGACAGGCATCCACTCCTAACTGTTTAGCCGCTTTTGATAGCTCAATTGCCTCTTGTGTATTATTCGCCCCAGTGCCTGCAATGACCGGAATCCTACCTGCAACGACATCTACTACCCGCTTGATCACTTCGCAGTGTTCGCTAGGGCTAAGAGTCGCTGACTCACCGGAAGTTCCGACAGCAACAATAGATTTAGTACCGTTTTGTAGATGAAATTCAATTAGCTTGTCCAGAGACGCCCAATCGACATCGCCATTTTCTTTCATGGGGGTAACGAGTGCAACAATACTACCGGTAATCATTTTTATCTCCGTTTCTGATGTCCGAACTGCGTCGACACCACAATGCTTTATATAGGTTATTCACTAGTAACGATATAGGTTACTCACTAGTAACGATGATGGTTACTCACTAGTAACTAAAATAGGTTACCCAGCAAGTCACTGGTACTTTTCAATGGAATCCGGTTATGTAGCGCATCTTGCAGTCAACCGAATATAGGTAATCTAGCGTAAATATTAGCTAGCAGCTAAAAGTACCTCAGTTTAGTGGTCGCTATTCTATAATAGAATGCGGGTCAATGAGTAGTCATTGCCTGCATTTTTTGCCAATGCATCACCCCTGCTGTGGATTTGCCCGCCAGGGAAGTTTTACATTGTTAATAAAAGTGTTCTTTAGCGCCTTATTCGCTGTACTATGCTGTGGCGATAACGCTACCCCTTTAACATTCAAGTATCTGATTTGGAGATATTAATGACATTATCTGTCGGTGATACAGCCCCACTATTCAATTGTAAAAATCAAGCGGGTGAAGACATTTCTCTGGGAGCACTGCAGGGGAAAAAAGTAATTTTGTACTTCTACCCTAAGGACTCTACCCCGGGTTGTACCGTGCAAGCGTGTAACTTACGTGATAATTTTGACACTTTAAGCTCACAGGGCTATGTGGTACTAGGCGTCAGCAGCTGTTCAGAAAAGAGACACAACAATTTCATCGAGAAAAACAACCTGCCGTTCGATTTGTTGATGGACCAAGAACAACTACTGCAAAATGCCTACGGCGTATGGCAGCTGAAGAAAACCTTTGGCAAAGAATACATGGGCACCGTAAGAACGACTTTCGTCATCGATGAGCAAGGCCTAATAGCGCAGATCATCAACAAAGTAAAAACTAAAGAGCACTGGCAGCAAATAGGCCAATAACAACAGACACCTAACCAGAAACATTACATAGACGACTGTATAAAAACACAGTATTATGCGTTTATCCAGTTTTTGCGTTAGGTTGAACTTTGTCAGGGCTTATACCTCAAAGCTGTTTATCGACAAAATTAACAATCTAATTGGGAGTTAAAACTATGCTCAAAGCGGGAAGTACCGGAAACGTAATAGCGGCACTGTGTAATGTGTTTTTTCCAGGTCTTGGGCAACTGATTCAGGGTCGGCTATTTCTGGCGTTGTTTATCTTCATTACTGTTACTGTAGGCTACTGGTTTTGGTTTTTAGTCTTTCCTGCGATATTCGCCGCTTTAATACATCTGTTTAGTATTCTAAACGCGGCAACCTACAAGAGAGATTAAGCAACACCTGGCAATTTCTGGACCCAATTTTGTTCGATAAACCTAGGGAGAATTTTATGTCTCAGACAAGAAAAGCCAGCGGTCATTGTATGTGCGGAGCAGTCTCTATCACTGCACAGAAAATGAATACAGAAGTAAGTATCTGCCACTGCAGTATGTGTATTAATTGGGGTGGACCTTTACTGGCGACTCACTGCGGCAGTGAAGTACAGATAGAACCCGCAGAGAAAGTCAGCAGATACAAATCATCTTCATGGGCTGAACGCGGCTTTTGCACTGACTGCGGTACCCACTTGTTTTATCATATGCCTGAGAGCAAAGAGTACATTGTGCCGATTGGTCTGTTACAGCAGTCACAACAACAGATTAAGGTTACAAGTCAGATTTTTATCGACGAAAAGCCTGATTACTACGACTTTGCAAATCAGACCAAGAACATGACCGGGGCACAGATATTCGCCATGTACGCGCCCAAGGAAAATTGATACTTCTCATCTAGATATACGCAGCTGCTGGCTGCGTTTTTTTGCCGAATTTCAACTCGTAACACCTTCATCACCCAACCAAATTGTCAGCTACAACTCTTCAAGATATCCCCAGCGATCAACAGCCAATTAGTGTCCGGCAATAACACTGTGCAACACACTCATATCTCTAATGCTCATGACTCCCGCAGGCACTGAATGTATTCCTTGGGGATCGTACAGTATCGGTTTCATTCCAGCTGCCTGAGCGGCAGCTATCCCCAGTAAACTATCTTCTACCACAGCACACTGATCCGGGGAAAAACCCATCTGGGATGCTGCATGCAGAAATATACCGGGATCAGGTTTCCAGGAATCTATCTCATAGGAGCTGTAAATATTGCCCTCAAAGAATTTATGCAGACCGGTAATAGACAAGGCACTGTGAATTTTTTGCCGCGGGCCGCTGGAGGCGACACATTTAGCCAGATTTAATTTCGCCAACATCCGGGTAACGCCCGCACAAGCTTTTAATTCTTTGTTAAAGAGCTGATCAACTAAAATACGATAATCGGCTGCAAAACCATCGCCTAATTGTATATTGTGTTCAGCCTCAATACTTTGTAAAATTGTGGCCAGTTTACCGCCACGATACTTGTGTAACAGCTGTTCTACTGGTTCCTGCACCGAGTATTCTCGCAATTTCATGTGCAGAGCGTGATTACACAGATATTCGCTATCGACTAAGGTACCATCACAGTCGAAAATAATACATTTGATCATACTCATAGTTTGCCATCATAACTTTCAATTATCAGACTTTATACTAGCACCAATCTTCAACATCCTACATTAGCTTTGAGGAGCATTATTGATCAGTGAATGAGTAACAATTAAAACTTAAAAAAAATCAAAACTTAAGCTATTGCTCAATAACATTTTTATACATTAATGCTGCAAATTAAGTGCACTATTAGTATCAATTAATATTAGGTTGCAATACTTTCGGACGAGAATAGGTAATAATTGGCTGTGGAAGGAATCCAATAAAAGTATAACTAAATGGAATTAATAAATAATGACCTGCCTTAACAAATTACAATTTGCTCTAGATAAACAAGCTCCTAACATCCTTTCTATCACTACTTTACACGGCGATATCCAGCTATCTGCCAGTATGCGACAAGCATTACAGGTAGCCCTAAACAAAATCATAAATACTGAGATAACACAACAAAAACAACAGCTTAAAGAATAAAATATCACTTGGGATTTAATTTTGATCCCTGTTGTAGCTATATTTTTTAGGCACAAACAAGCGAGAGCCCTGTCGGACTCTCGCTTGCGTATCTATATCCGCTAGCTAAAAGTTTTATGCGACCACTTTTACCGCTTTTATTTCACTGCGACTGACGGCTGTCAACAGCGCTTGCAAGGTTGCTCTGGAGCTGTCTTCGGCTTGTGCAACCCCTGTAAATTCAACATTATCGATCAGTACCTGAATACAGGCCAAAGCCTGCGCGTCAGTACCACTGCCTATCGCGTGTTGATCGTACTGTAGAACTTCGATTTCGCACTGATACTGCCTGGTTAATGCATCACAGATTGCCTCTAGAGCGCCTGCGCCAGCACCGTTATAGTGCCTGTCGATAAAACTAAACTTGGCACTCACCTGATCTTCTTCGGTATGTAAGTCATAGCTCTGCAACTGCCACTGACTCTTAACAGCAACAAAGTGGCTATCGTAGATAGACTTGATATTTTTAGGTGAAATTTCAACCTTTTGCTCTTCCGCCGCACGCTGTACTAACTTGCTTAAAGTAGCATGCATCCACTTAGGCAGCTCAATACCGTAGTCTCGCTCAAGCACTAGGGCCACTCCACCTTTACCGCTCTGGCTGTTAATCCGTACTACCGCCTCGTACTCTCGACCTATGTCTCTAGGATCAATCGGCAGGTAGGCCACTTGCCAGTGCTGCAACTTATGCTCCTGGTGGTAATTAATTGACTTGCGAATTGCATCTTGATGACTGCCGGAGAAAGCGGTGTATACCAATTCTCCCGCCCATGGGTGCCTTGCGGCAACCGCCAATTCAGTACAGTATTCAACCACTTCAATTATTTCGATTATATCCGACAGATCTAACTTAGGATCAATGCCCTGGGAGTACAAGTTCATCGCCATGGTCACTATGTCCATGTTACCGGTGCGCTCGCCGTTGCCGATCAAAGTACCTTCAATTCTATCGGCACCCGCCATCACTCCCAACTCGGCGGCGGCAACGCCACAGCCGCGGTCATTATGGGTATGCAACGAGATTCTCACGGCTTTACGCTGTGCCAAATTACGGCAAAAATACTCAATTTGGTCTGCATAAACATTCGGGCTAGTCATCTCGACCGTAGAAGGCAAGTTAATGATGATACGTTTTTCATCAGTACCGAACACGGGTAACCACTGCTCTATCACTGCATCACAAACTTCTACCGCGTAATCCATTTCTGTGCCGGTAAAACTCTCTGGAGAGTATTGGAAATGCCAGTGGGTGTGTGGATATTTAGCCGCATAATCTCTGACCAAGATAGCACCTTGAACCGCAATATCTTTTATCTGCGCTTCATCTTTGGCAAATACCTGCTGACGCTGTACCACAGAGGTGGAGTTATAGACATGCACTATGGCCTGTTTTACCCCCGCTAAGCTCTCATAAGTGCGAGAAATCAAATCTTCGCGTGCCTGAGTTAGTACCTGAATAGTAACGTCATCGGGAATTTTGTCTTCTTCGATCAACTTGCGTACAAAATCGAAGTCAGGTTTAGAAGCTGATGGAAATCCCACTTCAATTTCTTTAAAGCCCAACTTAACCAGCAGATCAAACATTCTACTTTTTTGTTCAACATTCATCGGCTTTACTAGCGCCTGATTACCATCGCGCAGATCCACACTGCACCAATCAGGTGCTTTGGTGATACTTTTATCAGGCCATGTGCGGTCGGTTAATTTAATAGTTTCAAAAACTTTATATTTGCGATGATCAAACATTTGATTGCCTATGGTTAGCAAGGGTAAGTTGAAATAGATCGCAGTAAACTGCGATCATTTTTACGCCGGGTCAGCGGGAGAACAATAAATTATCAAAGGTAGTGATAATTGCCTTTGCAACTGGTTGGTTGAAAAGTTTGAAACTTGTCCTGGGTTTCCTATGCGTTGTCTGGCTTGTGGCCTTGAACATGGATCTATTATAGGAAAGACTCTGCGCAATATCCGATCTAAAAAACAGTATATTAATACATTTGCGCAATAAAACCTAAGAAGATAAACTTAAAACCTAGTATTTTTT
>MABF01000006.1 GCA_002163025.1 'Osedax' symbiont bacterium Rs2_46_30_T18 | reverse complement strand
AGTAGTGTGATAAAGGGGACTTAACTCTTTATTATTTTGGCAATCGGGCACTTAGCTATTGAGAATCCGAGACGGGTGGTAGTGGCTCTGTGCCCTGTTGTTGTATTACAGCGCTCAACACGATGGTCATAGTGCCACTGTGTATAGAGTCTTTAAACTTGTAGGCATTCACCGGGAAGCCGATTTCTGCTTCAATGGATTTCTTGATGTCCATGGCCTTGCCAAATTCATAGTGATCATAAAAAATATGGCTAGGTAGTGATTTAGCGCTTTGCAGTGATGTCTCTGTGGCTGCGGGTAGCATAGTGACTTGATAACCTTGCGCCGATAGGTGGCTGGTTAAAGCGCTGGCGGTTTCTTTGCGGGCGGGGAAATAATAGAGTTTGACCTGGAAAGGCTGTTGGATTTTACTCTGTTCTAACAAATTGGTGGTGGTCGTCGTTGCATCTTTGAAACTCTGTCCACGGGTGCTGATAATAGCGATGGCGATGACAGATAAAACCAAGCAAAGCAAGATTATCACTTTG
The DNA here is from genome assembly GCA_002163025.1 of 'Osedax' symbiont bacterium Rs2_46_30_T18. Taxonomy (GTDB): domain Bacteria; phylum Pseudomonadota; class Gammaproteobacteria; order Pseudomonadales; family Balneatricaceae; genus Rs1. The sequence goes on along the minus strand of MABF01000006.1, from coordinate 6,037 downwards.
TTAGAATTTGCTTGTTTAGGGTTAGCCATGTTCGACGAGATCCTCGATATTAAAAACGTTGCGCGCAATACTGCCACTGGTTATTTTAACACAGCCGCTTAAAAAACAGATATGCAGATTTTTATTTTTAATATTAAAAGCTTAGATAGCGGTTAGGCGTATTGCAAATATAGCTATCAGTCGCCGTTATGGCGCAATAAAGACAGTATCAATAAACCGGGCTTGTCCGCCGACTCTGACACTGCTGATCGCTTTTTCTTGTCTTTTTATACAAGCGCTTAGCCTTGAGCTGGCGCCCATTTTCCTGCCCTGCTCAAATATAAAATCGGTTGCACTGCAATCGTGATAAGTGGCCAAATAACATGCCAGTGCACCGCTGGCGCTGCCGGTTGCCGACTCTTCATCAATGGCAAAGGCCGGGGCAAAGTTCCTGCAACTGGCACTGTAGAGCGACTTAGCTGCTGAAAACTCAAACAGATGCATACCGACCAGATTGTGCTGGCGTGAAAAATCGGCAATCAATGGCTGATTGGCAATCACTGAATCGAGTGAGCCGCTGCGCACAGGTACCATTAAGTCGACCAGACCCGTAGATATTGCGACAACGGGTAGCCCGGTATCGGTGATAACACTGGAACTTATGCCCAGCATTGGTGCTATTTTTTCTGCCTGAAAACGCTGTAAAAAAGTCGGCAGTTGTTGCTGCATATCAACCGAACCATCTGCCGCGATATTCACTTCGAGTTTACCGGCCTTAGTGAGTTGGCTGTAGCTGCCAGGAGTCAGAATTTTTTGTACATAAAGCAGGTGGAAAACAGCCACAGTGGCATGGCCACAAAAGTCTACTTCATCGCTGGGAGTGAAAAACCGCACTTCGAAATCTGCCAGCGCTGATACTGAGACAAATGCGGTCTCAGATAGGCCCATCTGCGTGGCAATTAGCTGCATTTGCTCCGTATTCAAATTATCGGCGGCTAAGACTACACCGGCGGGGTTGCCGCCGCTGTTGTTTTGAGTAAATGCATTGACGGTTGCTACTTCTATTTGCACATCAGGCCTCTTTAAAAGAGTGAAAAAAAGCTGGTCTTTGCAAAGCCAGAGTGAGTCTTTAAGCGCTGTAAGCTTTACGTACTTCTTCGGCAATAATCTGTACACCGCGTCTAACATCTTTCTCGTCGGCGGCGTAGGAGACACGGATACACTCATGTTGGTGCTGCCACTGCTCTTCAATGCCGACAAAAAAATTATGTCCGGGAACGATAATGACACCGCGCTGCTTTAGTCGCTGGTATAAAGTATTGCTGTCGATCGGCATATCTTTAAACCACAGCCAGAGGAAAATTGCCCCTTCAGGTTTGTGCACCCTAAAGGGCAGTCCAGCAAGATCTTGTTGCAGCCACTTTAAAGTCTGCTGCGAACGCTGGCGGTAAAAAGGGGTAATGTGTTTATCACTTAACTCACTGATGGAATTGTCTGCAAACATCGGCTGACAGATTGCCGGACCTAAAGTACCGCAGGCCAAACTAATCACAGTATTAGAGTTGCTGTACGCTTGAATCAGCTCTTCACTGGCGACGATGATGCCGGTGCGCGCTCCCGGAAGGCCCAATTTGGAGAGGCTCAACACTAATATGGTGTTTTCATTCCAGTGTGGTTGAGCATCGTTGAATATAATATTTGGGAAGGGTAGGCCGTAAGCCCCATCGATAATCAACGGAATATCATGCTGGTGGGCAATGTCGTCTAAATGGCTGATTTCATTGTCGGTGAGCACGTTACCGGTAGGGTTAGTCGGTCTGGAAACACACAGCGCCGCTGCACTACTATCTAACTGCAGTTGAGAAAAGTTTACCCGGTATTTGAACTGCTGCTCATCCAACAGCTCAATGTTAGGTTTAGTCGCGGTGAAGAAGTTATCGGCCAAACCTATGTCGGCATAGCCTAAATATTCCGGTGACAGCGGCAAGTGGATAGAGCGTTGACTGCCATCGGACATTTTTCCGGCAAACATATTGTAGAGTACAAAAAAAGCACTTTGGCTGCCGTTGGAAATACCAATGTTTTTTTCGCTCAGCTGCCAGTTGAATTTGCGTTTTAAAAAGCTTGCCATTTGCTGTCGAAAATTTTTCTCGCCCTGGGGGGATTGGTAACGCCCCAGCAAATTATGGCGTTGTGTCGGATCATCAATTAGCGATTGCAAGCGCTGCTGAAAGATTTGCTCCATGGCGGGAATTTGCCCGGGGTTGCCACCGCCCATCAATATTGCATTGGGGTTTTCCAGCAGCGCGTTACCCAGGTCATCCATAAGTTCAACGGCGCCGGAGCGAGCGGAAAATTTTTCGCCAAAAGCTGATAGTTTCAAAAGAATATTCTCGAGTTGAAGCTGAAATATAAAAGACGCTAGATACAAAGTATAAGTCAACTACTGAAAGTTGGCATTAGGGTACCGAGTTTTTGCGCCAATTCAAGCGTGAGGGCTAAGCAGGGGACAAAAAAGTTGGCTAACCTCTGCTTTGTAGACTGTGCAGCGAACTTAATGGTCTCTTAATTGAACTCGCACCGGCATATAGGTGATTTATGCCGGTGCGAGCAAAAGTATTAGATTATTCTCGAAAATTTTTGCTGCTCTTGTCTGGGTAAGTAGCGATCAAATATCATGCAGACCCTTCTCACCAGTAATCGTCCGCTAGCAGTGAGTTGAATGCTATGGTGGTCTACTGCCAGTAAGCCATCCTTAGCTAATGGCTCTAGCTGGGCTAATTCAGAGGCGAAGTACTGGCTAAAGTCTAGCTGCTGCTGCGCGGCAAATTTGTCGATATCCAGATAGCAGTGACAGATTAGCTCTTTAATTAAATCGCGACGAATCTTGTCATCACGAGTCAGAGTAACGCCTCTGCAGATTGCCTGCTGTTGTTTCTCGATCAAGTCGGTATATATGCTCAAATCATGGGCGTTCTGGTAGTAGAGGTCACCAATTTTACTGATCGCAGAAACGCCCATCGCCACTAAGTCACAATCGGCGTGGGTGGTATATCCCTGGAAGTTTCGCTGCAGTTGCCCGCTGGCCTGGGCCAGTGAAAGCTCATCATCGGGTTTGGCAAAATGATCCATACCGATATAGACATAACCAGCCTCTGTCAGCTGTATAATGCTCTGCTGTTGAATCGCCAGTTTTTGCGCTGGACTCGGTAAATCCTGATCGCGAATATGTCGCTGAGGCCGGAATCTGTCCGGCATATGCGCGTAATTAAACACACTGAGCCGATCGACTGACATTTCTATCACTTGCGCCAGTGTATCGCTAAAAGATTCGACACTTTGATGGGGCAGGCCGTAGATCAAATCGACATTGATAGATTTAAAACCTTCGGCTTTCGCTTGCTTAATCAGCTGTACTATCTGCCCGGTGTCTTGAACTCTGTTAACCGCCTGCTGGACTTGTGGGTGCAGGTCCTGAATACCAATACTGATACGGTTGAAGCCTATTGCGCGCAAGTTACGCAAACTATCAGCGGAGCATTCTCTGGGGTCTATTTCTATTGAAAAATCGCCGTGTTGATCATCGACCAAATTAAATAGTTGACGGGCTTTTTCCATCAGTTGTGCAATCTGTGAATCGCTGAGAAAGGTCGGGGTACCTCCACCGATATGCAGTTGTCTAACTTCCCGGCCTGCGCTGTAGTGCCCAGCCATGTACTGCATTTCTTGGTACAAACTGTCTAGGTAGGGTTGGGCACGCTGGCGCTGCGCTGTGATCACTTTGTTGCAGGCACAGTAATAACAGACGTGTGCGCAAAACGGGATATGAAAATACAGTGACAGTGGCTGGTTGATTTGTAGTGTACTTTTGGCTTGCTGTAATAAGTTTATCGATGATAGCGATGAGTCAAATTGTAATGCTGTTGGGTAGGAGGTGTAGCGTGGACCGGCCAGGTCGTGACGTTTGATTAGCTGGGTATCCCAGCTAATAGAGTTGCTAGAGGCGAGTTGTTTCAAGGGCAATCCTGCGCTGGCCAGTCAAAATTCTATCCATTGACTGGGGTTGCTATTAAAGACAGAAGTATAGCGTCAGGCGCACAAACAATAGTTGATTGAAATCAATGAAAGCTAGGAAAGCACAGTGACAGGAAGGTACAGGGGAGGGTGGTTAAAGTATCTGTTGGCGGCTATATTTTTTGCAGCAGCGCCATGGCTTCGCTACTTTGATCTATCACCGGGCGAAAACGTAAGATAAAAGTGTTTTTTAAACTTAATACTAAATAGTTTTTTTGTCGGTCTATTCGCCAGCCCTCGGGGTAGCTGATCAATTGCAAAAGTACTGCGTGCACGGTATTAAATTGCGACTGTTTAGTCAGCCATTTTAAGTCGCTGTACTGATCGCAACTCAAGAGTCTTTTTATATCATTTAAGTACCATGTTTTTGGCGCAGTACTTAACGGTGACAATTGCTGTAACAGTAAAGGTGAAATGACACATTTATCTTTGGAGAAAAATTGCCTGACTGATAAGTCGCTATGCACATTTAAAGCAGAGTTGTCGCGCACATTGCTACTAAAATCCAATGCATGCAGACCAGCCAGCACTTTTCTTAAACTCCACTGACAGCTTTCAATCAGTGCCCAGGCAGCTTCACTGGATTTTTTCGAACCTATGCTAAATTTGGTGGCATGCCTGCCGTCGCGCAAATTTTTATCAATAGCGGTGATCTGTAAAAAGCTGCTCTGAAAATCCACTAAACTCAGCGGTGAATTAATATAGGCGTAGGCGGTTTCCTGGGCACTAAAAGTCAACCATTGGCGTTGTGATTCAAGTGACTTCAAAATCGGAATTTTCATAGTGTAGAGTCGATGGAATTTAAAGCAGAGAATGACGGGAGAACTGCGCAGGCAGTAATTATGCAGCTAAAGTAGCATTTCAAACCAGACAATTCATTAACTATTTAAAATATTGGGAAAAGCTGCATAATACAGCCAGAGATTACAGATAACAGTGGAACGCAATGAAAATACTGAACCGATCGAGTTTTACCTTATTAGCTAAATCACCTTTTGCGCAATGGGTCGCCAGTTTAGAGGGAAAAATCAGTGCCGACGATGGCTATGAGTTGCTTTCGCTCGAGCAGTTGCGAGAAGCGGGCAGTGTCTATTTGATTGATGAAGTCGCTCAAGAGAGTGATTTTGACGATTTAATGCAAGCGGGCTGGGAAAAAATGTTCAAAAATGAACTCGCCGCCTGGGATGAGTTTGAAGATTATTGGCCACCGATATCTGCATCATTATTTGAACAGTGGTTTGATGTGCAGGCGAATGTAATGACGTTTGATTTGTCGGCTGATCCCATTATGACAGCGACTATATAATAGAAAGTTGGAAGTTGGAAGTTGGAAGTTGGAAGTTGGAAGTAGAAAGTTGGAACAACAGTCTTGTGCTCAACAACAATGGTAGTTTATGAATAATTACAATAAAGCGATTGCGGGTATTCAGTACCATCCACTGCTGGAATCACTCTACGATGAGATGCATTCGCGGCCCTATCAGGTTATTCCCTGCCCGGCGCATCTGACCCATTTTGTTATTTTATCGGACGATGCCGAAAAGGCGCAGCAGTTCGAACATTTACAGCGGTTGTTTGCCTTCTTTGACCAAGAGGTACCTGCAGAGGATAAAAGTAACCTGCAATTTGAGACTCCGACCTTTAGGGTGCGCCGCGAAGTTCACTTAGAGTTTAGTGCCTTTACCTTTGTAAACCTGGCGGTCACTGATTTGCTGCCTTTTGAGCAGACCGGGCTCACGCCACTGCCGGAGGGATGGCTGGAGTCGCTGCCGGGTATGGTGATGGCCAATTTTCATTTGGCGCTGCAATCAATCGACAAGCAAGATCAGGGGCTGCTGGCTAAAGCTAAACAATCCTTTGAAGGCAAGCGTTTAGTGGGCAGTAACCCGCAAAATGGTGCCGCCAGGGTCTGGACTTCTTTTCAATTGCATTCAGACGGATTCGGTCGTTTCTTAATAGGTAATGACAGCATGAGTGATTCGCA
>MABF01000262.1 GCA_002163025.1 'Osedax' symbiont bacterium Rs2_46_30_T18 | reverse complement strand
GGGATTGGAACCCGCCAAAGCGCTTGCAAATGTAGCGGATGTCCGCTGTTTGGGCGCTATTGGCGTGATAGAGCTAACCAGAGCGGTCGACAGTGTAAAGATTCAGCAGCAATTTACCCAGCGCGGGGTATGGGTGCGCCCCTTTGGCAAACTTGTCTATGTAATGCCCGCCTATGTCATGCAGCCTGAGACTTTACAACAATTGACAGCAGCTATGGTTGAGGTGGTTGCAAGCCACTAAGCTTTCACATGGCAAGGTACAATCCAGCAAAACAGCGGAACCAACTAAAATATAAGACTTTTTCCTATGTTTAAAATTTCACGGGCAAGCATAATGGGTCAAATGGATCTCCTGTTCAAGGAACGAATAAGAAGGAAGACCATGGCAAGCGGAAAGGACACAAGGTAAGTACATAGGGAAATCTTGAAACCGCAGGGAAAATGGAGTCAGCTGAAGCCTTTATGACGGATCATAGAGGCTTTTTTCGTTTAGCTTTAAAAAATCAATCTTTGTACAAACACCAACCTCCCGCAGTAACTCACTTTTTAACTTTTGCGCACTGGGCTGCACAATTAATGTTTACTTTTAGGCGCTAATTATTCAGTTAACGATAACTTTAATGGCAATGGTTTATTCAGTACCAACCCAGCAACCGACATATTGACACTGTAGCAATAAACTTCCACGCCCTGTTTCATCACTGACCTCAGTAACTCTCCATATCTACTATCGATAAAGTCTGCGACCGTCACTTCTTTTATTGAACTGTGCAGTACACAAAATAAAAGCACTGCTCTGGCCCCTGTTTCAAGCATACTCTGCAGATCTTCTAAATGTTTTTGCCCCCGAGTAGTCACTGCATCTGGAAAAGCCCCCAGATCGCCCTCTAAGTGCAAGGTAACACTCTTTACTTCCAAATAGACATCAGCCATCCCCGCTTGAGTCAAATAAAAATCGACCCTGCTGCGCTCGGCATACTTAACTTCACGGCGGATATTTTGATACTGCTGTAAGCCGTCAATTTTTCCTGCCAACAGCGCTTGCTCTACTATCTGATTGGGCCTGGCAGTATTAATGCAGATATAGTTTTCAGCAGATAACTCTACCAACTCCCAGGAGTACTTATATTTACGCTTGAGATTATCACTCTCATACAGCCAAATTTTACTCCCGGGAACGGCGCATCCGGTCATAGCGCCTGTATTGGCGCAATGCACGGTAATTTCTTCCCCGCTATCTAGCCGCACATCAGCCAGAAACCTTTTGTATCTTTTAATAAGCACTGCGGCTACCAGCGGTTTGTCATATTGCATTTAAATTTTCCTTTAACAAATAAAAAACATGTTGATTGGGCTGAAAAATCTCGCTGCACACTAATCGATGGCCATAAGTGCTATAAATCAATGAGTCCCGGCACTTTAAGCTTATCAGCACTGTGACAATATTTGAATTTAGCGGACTAAATATTATATTTTTGTTGTTTTTCTAATGAAAAGCTTTTCAATTTCAAACAGGTCTGGTATTTTCAGCACCCTTCCGATAAGGATGATCATATTTTATAATTGTAAGGACAGTGCGATTGTGTAAATCGCCAAAACTTTCGGAGCCTGAGGCAGAAATATGCCAGACACTAATAAAGCCAAATCAGCACGCTTTTCACCTTACCAGGTGAAACAGGGCGAAGAATACATGAACGATCAGCAGAAAGATCATTTTCGTAATGTTCTCTCGCTGTGGAAACAAGAATTAATGGAAGAAGTTGATAGTACTATCACTCACCTCCAGGAAGAAGTTTCCAGCTATGCCGATCCAAATGACAGAGCCAGCCAGGAGGAAGAGTTCAGTTTAGAGCTTAGAACTCGTGATCGTGAGCGTAAATTAATCAAAAAAATCAACGAGGCAATGGACAGCATCGACGAAGATGAATTCGGCTTTTGCGAAGAGTGTGATATCGAAATTGGTATCCGCCGCTTAGAAGCTCGCCCAACCGCGACACTCTGCATTGATTGCAAGACGCTTTCTGAGATCAAAGAAAAGCAAAACGGCAAATAATAGGTAACGAGCCGGTCACTGTTACCGGCTCTTCTTATATGTACATTGGACGTTTTGCCCCCTCGCCCACTGGAGAACTGCATTTTGGTTCTCTGCTTGCGGCTCTTGCCAGCTACTTAGATGCCAAAAGCCATCAGGGTCTCTGGTTGCTACGCATTGACGATCTCGATCCCCCGCGTGAAATACCCGGCGCATCCAGCAAAATAATTGCTAAACTCGAATCCTTTGGCTTAGAGTGGGACAGGGAAATTGTCTATCAGAGTCAACGCTACCAAGACTACCAACAAGCCTTAGATCAGCTCTGTGCTCTGGACCTTATCTACCCCTGTAATTGCTCCAGAAAGTCGATCAGAACTCGCAGCGGTCACAGCTATTATGACGGCCACTGCCTGAGACACAAAGCTACCCACTCAAGCGGCAGATACTGCTGGCGCTTTAACACTAAACAACAATCTATCTCCTGGACTGATGGCATTCAGGGAGAGCAATCCGTGCACTACCCACAATTGTCAGATTTTATTTTAAAGCGCAGCGATCATTTGTGGGCTTATCAACTGGCGGTGGCAGTCGATGACCAACAAATGGGAATTACCGACATAGTACGAGGTAATGATTTACTGGATGAGTCGGCAAAACAACTAACTCTGATTGCGGCCCTGCAATTGAGCCCGATCAACTACAAGCACATTCCACTGGCGCTAAACCCACTCGGACAAAAACTTAGCAAGCAAAATCTGGCACCGGCACTGAGTACCCAGCAGATTACCAGCACCTTGTTCCGGGCTCTTTGCCTGCTAGGACAAACCCCAGATAAAGTACTGTTGCAGGCCGATAAGAGCGAATTATTAAAACAGGCGATTTTAAACTGGAATGTAAAGCGAATACCTTTAAAATACCCTGACAACTCTTTTAGTTAGATATCGATAACGATGCAATTTCACCGAGTACTACTATTATTACTGATTGCCTACTGGTTGTTCTTCCCGGCCATGGTCGAGTGGTGGTTTTTACTCAATCTGGCCCCGCGCTATACTTTTATTAGTTGGCTGGCGATCATCTTGCTCTGTTTATTTGTAGACTACAGGCGAAAAACTGAATAATGTTAACCCTCACCCAACTGTTGATTATAGGCTTCAGCTACCTATTAGTATTATTTGGCATCGCATTTCTGGCTGAAAAAGAAGTCATTCCCAGGCGCGTATCTCGCCACCCCGCCGTTTACGTACTGTCTTTAGGTGTCTATGCCAGCATCTGGACTTTCTTCGGCTCGTTCAACTTCATACATCAATCTGGATTAGTATTTTTAGCATCATATTTGGGTGCTACAGCCGCCTTTATCCTGGCACCTGTAGTGTTAATCCCAATATTCAACATTACCAACAGACATCAACTCAGCTCCCTGGCTGATCTTTTTGCCTTTAGATTCCGCAGTGGATCGGTCGGAACACTTACTTCTCTGCTGTTACTTTTTGCCAGTTTGCCGCTGCTATCCATTCAAATCCAAGCAGTCACCGACTCCGTCGACATTCTCTACAGAAATAGTTCAGATTCTACCACTGCACTTATATTTTGTGGCGCAATAGCATTATTCGCGATTATTTTTGGCACCCGAAAACCTTCCCTAAGAGCTCGCAATAGCGGCTTAGTTGCAGCCATAGCCACAGGCGCATTTATTAAACTACTGGCCTTCGTTGGCTTTGCCATCTATGTATACTTTGAGGTATTAGGCGGCCCAAGTGCCAGCAGTCAATGGATTGAAAGCTCTCATAGCGCCTCGATGCTGTTGGAGAAAAGACCCGAGAGCGACAGCTGGCGCACATTACTGCTGGCATTTTTTGCTTCGGTGATTGTGATGCCGCACATGTTCCACTTACTGTTCAATGAGAACCAGTCTGTCAGCAATTTGCACACCGCCTCCTGGGGCGTACCACTTTATCTATTTATTCTGGCTGCAGCAGTTCCAGTAATTACCTGGGCGGGGATAAAGCTGGCCATCCCAGGCAACCCTTCATTCATTATGTTTTATATTAGCGAAGTGCTTGAATCCCAGTGGCTTATTATCGCTACATTCATCGGCGCTCTTGCCGCTGCCTCCGGAGTCATGATAGTCGCAGTACTTTCCATTGCCTCGATGTTGCAAAACCATATTATCCTGCCCCTTATTTCTATCCCCAATAACGCGCATTTTTATAACTGGATACTCTGGGTAAGGCGGGCGCTGATCGTACTAGTAATCACCATCAGCTACCTTTTCTTTGAGAGTTATGGTGTTGCTAAACAACTGCAATTACTTGGCTTGAGCGCCTTTATTGCCTTTTTACAATTCTTACCTGGTTTGATGGTGACATTATTCTGGACCAGAGCCAACAAACTGGGCTTTATTACCGGACTATGTATAGGTATTCTCACTTGGTTTATCAGCACTTTTTACCCTTTAGTTGTGTCAAACTCGGCTCTTTTGAGTGATTTAGACATTGGCCAGTTCAGCTGGCAGTCAACGGCTATTTTATCGCTGATTTTGAACGTAGCCGCGCTGGTCGCCGTCTCACTATTAACTCAGGCATCGGCAGAGGAACGCCAGGCAGCTGAGTCATGTCTTTACAATGCACTGGAGAGACCTTCCAGCTTGTTTCTATCTCCCTTTAACATCGACGACATCATTAAATTACTCTCGCCAAAAATAGGAGAGCAAGCCGCACACAGAGAATTACAAAAAGTCATCGCCTCACTGTCTCTCAAAGAGGGTCAGCTTAAGCCCCTTGATCTGTTGCGAGTGAGAAGTTTACTGGAGCACAATCTGTCGGCACTGATCGGCCCGATAAAAGCCGCCTCCCTGCTTGAGCCCCTCTCCACTAAGGATGACAACAGCAATTTTAGAACCCCAGATATTTTAATGCTCGAAGATCAGCTGGAAAACTATCAGGAGAGGATGAGCGGCCTGGCATCCGAACTCGATGAACTGCGACGCCACCATCGCACCACATTGCAAAAACTACCCTTGGGCGTCTGTACGATCGACAGGCAACAGCGGGTCATATTTTGGAATTTACAGATGGAGAACCTGACACAATACCCAGCTTCTAAAGCACTGGGAAAATCACTGCCTGCGATACCCGCACCCTGGGGGCCCTTTTTACAAAAATTCGCACTGTGTAACGAAAACCATGCCACTGATCTGACATTAGAAGTTAACGACCACAAACACTGGCTTAATTTACATAAAAACCAGCTCAGCGAAGGGGATGATTTCTCTCTGGTCATACTGCTGGAGGACGACAGTGAACAGCGGATTCTGGAAGAGAAACTAGCCCATACCGCTCGTTTGGCCTCCATCGGACGTTTTTCTGCCGGAGTCGCCCATGAAATTGGCAATCCGGTAACAGGTATCGCCTGCCTGGCGCAAAACCTCAGCTTTGAAACCAAAGACCCTATTATTTTGGAGACCGGAGAGCAGATTCTCAATCAAACCAAACGCATTAGCAGGATTGTCAAATCACTGATGCGCTTTGCTCACACCGGTCAAGCTGCTGAAGATATAGCCCACAGTCCGATCGATTTGCAGTCAATTATCGACGAGGCAATTCATCTGGTGGCTCTGGACAGCAGAGGCAAGCAAAAAATGTTTCACTGCGAGATCGCTACAGGCACCGAAGTAATGGGGGATTCGCAGCAATTAATACAAGTGTTTATCAATATTTTAAATAATGCTTGCGATGCATCACCAGAAAAGGGCAAAATCAGCATCAGCTGTGAAACTCACTCCGAGATAATAACCTTAAAAATTACCGATGAAGGCACTGGGATAGATCAGCAATTAATAGACAAACTATTCGAACCTTTTTTCACCACTAAAGATCCCGGAAAAGGGACTGGATTAGGCTTGTCATTAGTACATAATATATTAACTGAACATTATGGTAGTATTGAAATCATCAGCCCAGCCAATAAAAATCAGAATAATGGCACACAGGTGGTAATCACCTTACCCGGGCTCCCGAGCACTATTCCAAACGGTGCTTCACACGGAGAATAGGTAGTTATTTATGAGTCATATTCTGATTGTTGAAGATGAGCAAGTCATTCGATTTGCCCTGAAACGATTTTTATTGAACAGTAATTTTACAGTAGAAGACACTGGGTCTGTAGATGAGGCCTTAGCCAAATACACTTTGGCTGACTTCGATCTAGTGATCAGTGACTTACGTCTGCCAGGGGCCCCCGGCACCGATCTTATTGGCCACGCCAGCAGCACCCCGGTTCTCATCATGACCAGCTACGCAAGCATGAAATCTGCTGTAGAGGTGATGAAACTCGGCGCCACTGATTACATCGCCAAACCTTTTGACCACGACGACATGCTCAACACGGTCAAACAGATCATTGCCAAAAGTAAACCAGTTATTGCCAACAATAAAACCAGCCCGGACGGAAAAAAGCAGCTATTAGACAACGCCGCCCCGATCAAGAATCACTTTATTGGCAAAAGTATGGTGATGAAAGAGCTGTATAAACGTATTGATAAAGTGTCCAGAACAGACGCTACGGTGCTTATTTTAGGAGAGTCCGGTACCGGTAAAGAATTAGCCGCCAGATCCATCCATGATAAAAGCTCCCGCCAAGACGCGCCAATGATCTCAGTTAACTGTGCGGCGATCCCGGAAAACTTGATTGAATCCGAATTGTTCGGCCATGAAAAAGGCGCTTTCACAGGCGCGACAAACCAGAAAGTAGGCCTAATTGAAGCGGCAAATGGCGGAACTTTATTCCTGGATGAGATAGGTGAATTACCTCTGGAAGCTCAGGCCAGGTTGTTAAGATTCCTGCAGGAGGGCGAAATTCGTCGAGTAGGTTCAGTTGAGTATAAAAAAATGGATGTCAGGCTGGTCGCCGCCACCCACAGAAACTTAAAGAAACTCGCCCAGCAAGGCCTGTTTCGAGAAGACTTATACTACCGCCTCTATGTGATGGACATCTGTATGCCGCCATTGCGAGAGCGCCGTGAGGACATACTCTCTCTGGCCAGTACATTTTTGGACCGGGCAACGGCACGCTTAAAGTGCCAACCCGCCTCCTTCAGCCAAGACGCGATCAACACTCTCAATTACTATAGCTGGCCCGGTAACGTACGCGAACTTGAGAATGCCGTCGAAAGAGCCATCATTTTATGTGAAACCGGACACATCACCAATGATTTGCTCGGTCTCGATCTGGAAAACAACAGCCTCAACGATGCTGTAATAAACTATATCGAACGGCCGATTAAGACCAAACAAAGAGAATCCTCCAATCAAACTGGGGGCCTTTCACTGAATGATTACTTCCAGCGTTTTGTGCTTGAACATCAACACAACCTCAACGAAACAGAGTTGGCAAAAAGACTGGGTGTAAGCCGAAAGTGCCTCTGGGAAAGAAGACAGAAGCTCGGTATTCCCCGCAAGGCCAAGGCCCAGGCTTAGTATCTGTCGTTAAACGCCGCTACCGGCAAACGAGCATCGCCGGTGCTCATTCTAGCAACGAGCACTGAGTCCATCATGTGATAGCACTGTAGCTCTCTTGCATAGACCGTTTATTTTTATACGCTACTAAGCAATTTTAGTGCAGTAACAAATAATCTGTTACCGCACTAATGTTACCGCAACAATAAGTAACACTTTTTAGTACCCACAAGTAACACCCTAGCTAACAGTTTACCCCGCCACAAAACAAACATGAAAAAACAAAATACAAATCAATAACTTGCAATACATGGCACAGTGCCTGCATTAACATGCTTATAATAACAATAAGAAAAATACTGCATTTACTGTCAATAAAAATAACAATAAGTTATTGCAGCGCACCACAAGTCTTACAATAAAAATAATTTCAAGACTAGAAAACATTTGTTCCACCATTTTGGCAACGATAATAAAAACTACAAAATGTTGCCTCAAAACCTTCCTCCATCTACCCAGAGTTTTACCGCTTTCAATGCACTTGTGCACAACGCGCATGTTGCAGGTTTAGCCCTTTAACAAAGATCTATATATCCTTTAGTGCACAGTTAAAAAAGCCCCTTATCCTGACGCTCTATCAGTGGTATCATGCACAGCCAAAATCACCTTCCTTAATTCTATAGATATAAAATGCCTAGTTTCTTTAAAAATATAAAAAAGTTCTTCTCTAAGCCTGATCAGCATACAGCGCAACCAGCACATCCTGCCAAGAGCAAAGCAGCGAAGCGCTCTACTAACAGAGCTACTGAGCAAGCACCCAGGCAAAAGTCGCATATGGACCAAGCCAGAGCAGATACGATCAATGCTACTATTATCCCTGAAGCAGAGCATCAGATAATATTTCGCAACATCGACAACAACGCTGTAAAGATAGTCAAAGACTTACAGCGTGCCAGTTATGAATCCTACCTGGTCGGTGGTTGCGTCAGAGATTTGCTGTTAAACAAACGCCCTAAAGACTTTGACGTCACGACTGGAGCGCACCCTGAACAGGCTCACAAAGTTTTTAATCGCTCTCGACTCATAGGTCGTCGTTTCAAATTGTTGCACGTGCGCTTTGGCAGAGACTTGATTGAGGTCGCCACTTTTAGAGCCGCACACGATACCAGCAGTGAAGAACAACATGCCCGACAAGCCGACTCTGGTATGATTCTGCGCGATAACGTCTATGGCACTATAGATCAAGATGCGCTGCGCAGAGACTTTACCATCAACGCACTCTACTACGATGTCAATACACGCAGCATCTACGACTTCACCAATGGATACCAAGACATAGCTGAGCGCAAGATCAGGATGATAGGTGAGCCTGAAGAGCGCTATCGCGAAGATCCGGTCAGAATGTTACGCGCCATCCGCTTCGCCGCTAAATTAGACTTTAGTATTGATGCGAAAACCGCCGCTCCAATTAAGCAGCTTGCACCCATGTTATTTGATATAGCGCCGGCACGTTTATTTGATGAAGTACTGAAACTGTTGCAATCGGGTCACGGTAACGCATCTCTGGAATTACTTCGCGAGTATCATCTGCTGCAGACTCTGTTGCCGCAAACGGCTAAGGCACTCGAGCTTGGAGTGGGCAATGCCAATGAGCTGATCTTTAATGCCCTTAAAAATACCGATCGAAGATTAAAGCAACGCAAGAGCGTCAGCCCGGGATTTTTATACGCCGTTCTGCTATGGCCTGTCGTCCAAGATCAGCTGAACAAAGTACTGGCAAACAAGCGTATCCCGCCAATAACCGCTTTGCATGAAGTAGCCTCTAATGTTATTTCCGAGCAGGTCAAGCGCACGTCTATCCCCAAGCGCTTTTCCACTAACATCCGTGAGATTTGGGAGCTACAATTTAGATTGACCCGTCGCCCCGGGACTAAAGCTCAGCAATTAGTTGAACATCCGCGCTTTAGAGCAGCTTACGATCTATTAGTGCTCAGAGAAAAAAGCGGTGAAGATCTCGATGGAATCAGCACTTGGTGGACAGAATATCAGGACGCCTCCATTGAGCAGAGAGAGCAACTGGTCAACAGCTTGAATGCTAAAAAACCCAGCCCTAAAAAGCGCAAAACTACGGCCAAGAGCATCCCTGAAGCAGTAGTGTTTGAAAAATTTGATGTCGTAGAGCAAGTTAAAGCTAAACCAAAATCGCGGCCGAAAAAAGCACCCGTAAATAGATCGGAAAATAGAGCAGAAGCGACTGAAACTAATCAGGCGACAGCCATCGACCAATCTTCGATTGTCCCCACTAGCGAAGGGACTGCTACCGATGATAGTTTGACTGAGATTAGCAAAGAGATTGCGACTGAGAAAAAAACACCTAAGCGCAGAGTCGCTAAGCCTAAAACAGCTAAAGCTGTGGCAACTAAGTCCGAAGTGACTGAACCTAAAGCAGCTAAAGCCGTAGCAACTAATCCCGAAGTGACTGAGCCTAAAGCAGCTAAAGCTGTAGCAACTAAGCCCGCAGTGACTGAACCTAAAGCAGTTAAAGCTGTAGCAACTAAGCCCGCAGTGACTGAACCTAAAGCAGCTAAAGCTGTAGCAACTAAGCCCGCAGTGACTGAACTTAAAGCAGCTAAAGCTGTAGCAACTGAGACAGCTGCAGCAGCGCCTCAGATGAGCCAACCAGCAGTCGCTGCCCAGGCCGAAGCCTCCACTGACAGCTCAGCCAGCCCCAGGAAAAAGCAACGTCGCACTCGTGCCAAAAATGACCCAAGAAACAAATAATTCTGCAGTGCGCTGTTATATTGGAATAGGCAGCAACCTCGCCAATCCATTGCAGCAAGTAAACAGCGCTATTCTCGAACTGCAGCAACTGGAAAATTGCCAGTGGTTTGGGGTTTCATCACTGTACCGCTCGGCGCCTGTAGGTCCTGCGGGGCAGGATGACTATATCAACGCAGTCGCCTGCCTGGAAACTAATCTACCTCCCGAGTCTTTGCTGGATGCCCTGCAACAGCTAGAAAACGCTCATCAGCGCAAGCGTATCGAGCGCTGGGGGGCCAGAACATTAGATCTGGATATATTATTGATTGCCCAACAGAACATAGACACAGCCCGATTAAGTGTCCCGCACCCCTATATAGCGCAGAGAAACTTCGTATTGGTGCCACTGCTAGAGCTTGCCGGAGATATTTCTATTGGTCAGAAGTCTCTGAAATATTTGTTGGAAAACTGCCCACCGGGAAGCTTAGAAAGACTCTAGTCTATTTGTAAAAGCAGCTTCAACTTTCAACCAAAAAACAGCAAAAGGACTAAACCTTATGAGCAAAGTTACACTCAATACTCTCAATGCTTATAAAAATAGTGGGGAAAAATTCGCGGTCTTAACTGCCTATGATTCGACATTTGCCAATGTTGTCTCCAGCTCAGGTGTAGAGGTCATCTTAGTGGGTGATTCGATGGGTATGGTACTACAAGGTAATGACAGTACTTTACCGGTTTCTATGCAAGACATGCTCTACCACACTCAATGTGTAGTGGCGGGCAATAATAGTGCGCTGGTGATGGTCGACTTACCTTTTATGAGCTATGCCACCACCGAGCAGAGCATGATCAACTGTGCCGCCCTTATGCAAAGGGGTGCCAACATGGTAAAAATGGAAGGCGGCGCATGGCTCTGTGAAACCGTTTCGCTGCTGATTGAAAGAGGCATCCCAGTCTGTGTTCATTTAGGCCTTACCCCTCAGGCGGTGAATAAATTTGGCGGCTACAAAGTGCAGGGGCGAGACCAGCTCAGTGGCGAACAGCTATACCAGGACGCCCTGGCGCTGGAGAAAGCAGGTGCCAGCGTATTATTACTTGAATGTGTCCCCAGTAAAGTTGCCCAGCGAATCACTCAGGCAGTAAATATACCGGTAATAGGGATAGGGGCTGGACCAGATACCGACGCCCAAGTATTAGTTTTACAAGATATGCTGAACATCCCGGCGGGCAAAAAAGCCCGGTTTGTAAAGAACTATATGGCAGATGCCGCCGACATTCCAGGCGCTATCAACGCCTACGTCGAAGAAGTCAAAAACGGCACATTCCCGGCTGTAGAACACTGCTTTGAATAGAGTATTGCAGCAGTTATTGAACACACAAGTTAGGACTAAAAATGCACAGCATTACTAAATTAGCCGAATTGAGACAACAAGTTCGCAGCCTGAGGCAACAGGGAAAAACCATTGCCATGGTAGCAACTATGGGTAATTTACATGAAGGGCATATTGCATTAGTGCATCAGGCGAAGACCCTCGCCGATGTCGTTATTGCGACTATATTTGTCAATCCACTGCAGTTCGGCACCGGAGAAGATTTGGAAAAATATCCAAAGACTTTAACAGCGGATAAAGCGCAACTGGAAGCTGCTGGCTGTCATTTTCTATTTGCCCCGACCGATGCAGAGGTATACCCTCACGGCAGAGATAATCAAACGATTGTGGAGGTACCAGCGACCTCAAATTTATACTGCGGAATCAGCCGGCCCGGGCATTTTCAAGGAGTTGCTACTGTTGTCTGTAAGCTCTATGCAATGATTCAACCCGATGTTGCAGTGTTTGGCGAGAAAGACTACCAACAGCTGCATATTATTCGCCAGATGACCCAAGATTTATCCATCGCTGTAGACGTAGTAGGCTCACCTACAAGGCGTAGTAGCGATGGCCTGGCACTTAGCTCTCGAAACGGCTATTTAACAGCCGATGAATTACAGCGAGCACCGGCACTGTATCGCGCCCTTCAAGCTACTAAGCTAAAATTAGAGCAGGGATCTGATGACTTTCCACTACTGTGTGAACAGGCGCAACAAACACTGGAAACAGCAGGCTTTAACAGAGATTATTTTGTCATAGCCAACGCCAAAACGTTGATGTTAGCTCAACCTGGAGACAGGCAACTGGTTATTCTTGCCGCGGGTTTCATGGGGGCGGCGAGACTGATAGATAATCAAGTAGTCAATCTGTAACTATCCGCCGCTTGCAGCGATAATTTTCAACACAACCGCTATTTCAAACCCATTGAGTAGCGGTACACTATTGCCCACCCCTGCAGCACTCAACATGAAAGCTTGAGTCACTTCAATCGGGCCCGCCTATAAATGACGCCTCTCTAACAGCGACTTCTTAAGCTGCATCCAACAGATCTGCCAAATACAGATTCAATAATACGTAATATTTTTCACACAAATCCATATCCTATTCATCTTTAATAAATAAATCTAGTTATTTTCCAGCCGTTATATAAATTCAATTTATTTCAAAAAATTTACAATCAAGAACTTGAATTCACTAATAAATTAGTGTCTTATGTTGATTGAATTACACACAAAAATATAAATAAACAGTGTAACAATTCATAACATCGGCAATCTCAACAGCCAATAAATTGGTCGGGCAGCACAGCAGATTGCAATTAAATTTAAAGGTAACCTAGTGCTTACTCCAGGGCAAAAGCCTGGGCGTCACTCTGCAACAAGGACAGCATTTAATGAGTAATATCAAAGATATCTTAGCGAAATTAATAAGTTTTGATACGGTTTCGCGGCATTCAAATTTAGCCTTAATAGACTTTGTGCAAAGCTACCTGAGTGATTTAGGAATAGAGAGCCGACTGGTCCCCAACCAAGAACAAACTAAAACCAACCTCTACGCAACTATTGGTCCCAATGTCGCTGGCGGCATTATTCTCTCGGGACATACAGATGTTGTCCCAGTTGACGGCCAGGACTGGCACACCGATCCCTTTACCTTAGTGGAAAAAGACAATAAATACTTCGGTCGCGGCAGCTGCGACATGAAAGGCTTTTTGGCGATTTGTTTAGCGGCTGTTCCAGCTATGTTAGAGGCTAATTTAAAAAGACCTATACACTTGTGCTTTTCCTATGACGAGGAGATTGGCTGTGTCGGCGCGGTCGATTTAGTCGCGGAAATAGCCATCAATTTACCCCCTGTAGATGCAGTATTTGTTGGTGAGCCCACTTCCATGCAAGTAGCTAATTTACACAAAAGTGTTAACTCATTGCAGACCAAAATTACCGGGGTTGAAGCCCATTCCAGCAAACTGAATTTGGGAGTCAGTGCCAACTTCGCCGCCGCTAAGTTGATTACTTTTTTAAGTGATACTTTAGATGAATATCGGGCCAACCCACAAACTGATTTAACCAGCCTGGAGCCAAATTACAGCACTTTGAATATAGGCACCATTCACGGCGGCAATGCCAATAACATCATTCCAAAATTTTGTGAATTCTCAACTGATTTGCGTACCGTGCCAAAAGATGACCCTGAAGTCTGTGTACACAGCTATAAACAATATACGCAAAAGATAGCCAGAGAAATGCAGGCGCAAAACCCTATTTGCAGCATAGAAGTCATAGATAGAGCGGCGGCACCCGGTCTTGCACCGGAACATAATGGCGTTGCAGAAAATTTGGCGCTGCAGTGGTCAGCCAATGAGCAGGCTATTGCCGTCGCCTACGGAACTGAAGCGGGGTTATTCCAAAAGGCCGGTTATTCAACCATTGTCTGTGGCCCGGGATCTATTGACCAGGCACACAAGCCCAACGAATTTATCGAAATATCACAAATAGATCAATGTGCTGCATTTGTCGAAAAGCTTATTCAACATTCTGCAAACTAACAGTTATCGCTTATCTAAAAAAAAAACAGCAAATTTGCTAACCCAAGGGAGTGCCATAAATGTCTATAATGAAAAAAATACTGACAACCAGTGCCATCGCCAGCATCATTTTAGGTGCCAGTGCAGCATCGGCGAATACTCTGAAATTCGCCTTTCAAGGTGATGCACAAAGTCTTGATCCTCATGGTTTAAACGAAACTTTCACCTTAGGCTTTCTGAGTAACGTCTACGAAGGGCTGACCATGCTCGACAAAGACCTCAAAGTTATCCCGGGCCTGGCCACCAGTTGGGAGGTGACTTCACCCACCAGTATCGTTTTTAAGCTGCGTCCTGGGGTTAAATTTCACAACGGCAACACTTTTAATGCAGACGACGTTATTTTCTCCTGGAAGCGTTCACTGTCCGAGGGCAGCGATCAAAAAGTTCGCGGCGCTATGGTTAAAAATATTGTCAAAATTGATGAATTGACCATAGAAGTGCAAACAGAGGGACCTCAGCCACTGATGCCAAGTGAATGGGCCTGGATCTTTATTATGGATAAAGAATGGTCCGAGGAAAACGGCGCTGGCAATGCAGCCAACGTCAAGGAAGAAAATGCTAACGGTTATACTCTAAACCACGCCAACGGCACTGGCCCCTTCGAGATAGTCAGCCGTCAACCTGATGTAAAAACAGTCTTTAAGCGCTCGGCAAACCACTGGAATACCATAGGTTCCAATATAACCGACATCATTTTCACTCCGGTTAAGCAGGCAGCAACGCGTACTGCTGCTCTAATCTCCGGGGAACTGGACATGGTTTATCCAATTCCTGTCCAGGATTGGAAGCGCCTTGATTCTGAGTCTGGGGTCAGTGCAATTCGCGGTCCAGAGGCACGTACCATCTTCCTGGGAATGGATCAATCTCGCGATGAGTTACTTTACTCTAACATCAAGGGCAAGAACCCGTTAAAAGACTTACGGGTGCGTAAAGCAATGGCTCATGCTCTCAACTTAGATTTGATCAAAAAGAAAATCATGCGCGGTGCTTCGACCCCTACCGGCTTAATGATTGCCCCGCAGGTAAACGGTTTTAACGCGCAGTACAACACTCCCTATAAATATGATCCAGCCATGAGTAAGCAATTACTGACTGAAGCTGGCTATCCAGATGGTTTTGAAATCACTATCGACTGCCCGAACAATCGCTATGTCAATGATGAAAAAATCTGTCAGGCGGCTGCATCTATGATGGCAAAAGTCGGCATTAAAATGAAAGTTCTGGCACAGCCTAAATCTAAATACTTCGGTAAAGTCTTAGCGCAGAATAACTATGATACTTCTATGTATCTTCTGGGCTGGACTCCGGGATCTATGGATGTACACAACGTCTTATTAGGTCTACTTTCCTGTCAGAACAAAGAGAGCAAAGCGGGTCTGTTTAATTTAGGTAACTTCTGTAATCAACGTGTCGACGAGCTGCAAAAAATGGTCGGTATTGAAACAGATCCTGGCAAGCGCCAAGCTTATATCGATGAGGCAATGCAGATTATCAAAGATCAGGTAGCCTACCTACCGTTGCACCAACAGCCTCTTTCATGGGGTGTCAGTGACAAGTTTAGCGTCAATCAACGCGCAGACAATGCCTTTGATTTCCGCTATGTCAGTAAAACAAAGTAATAGCAACACAGCTCAGCGGCCGGTATCCACCGGCCGCTCATTGCGCTAACTATTTTTTTGCCCAACCACACCGTTCAGAAGGACTCGCTGCATGTTTTCTTTCCTTGTCAAAAGGCTGTTGCAAAGTATTGTAGTTCTTATTGCCGTTGCATTAATTGCTTTTTCGCTGTTTAAATTTGTCGGCGATCCCATTAACAACATGGTGGGCCAAGACACGACCTTGGACGAGCGCGAAGCCCTGCGTGAAAGGCTAGGTCTTAACGATCCTTTCCCGATTCAGTTCTATCATTTTATTACCGATGCGGCTGTAGGTGATTTTGGTATCAGCTACAGACACAAAATACCGGTCAGTGATCTTATTGCCGAGCGCGCACCCGCCACTTTGGAGCTGTCGATTATCTCGGCGCTACTGTCGGTGTTCATAGGTATCCCCATGGGGGTTTACACAGCCATTCATCGCAAAGGATTTATCTCCAGATCTTTTATGACCTTATCTCTGGTGGGGATATCTCTGCCGACCTTTTTGATTGGCATTTTATTCATCTTCTTATTTGGGGTGATCTTGCGCTGGCTGCCAACTTTTGGCCGCGGCGAAGTAGTCGCTATAGGTTGGTGGACTACCGGACTGCTGACCTGGTCCGGGATTAAGTCATTAATTTTACCTTCAATTACATTAGCACTGTTCCAGATGACGCTTATTATGCGGCTAGTTCGCACCGAAATGCTCGAGGTGCTGTGCACTGATTATGTTAAATTCGCCAGAGCCAGAGGGCTAAAGGAAAATGCGGTCAATTTCGGTCACGCCCTGAAAAACACGTTAATTCCGGTGATCACTATCATCGGCTTGCAACTGGGCCTGGTGATGGCTTTCGCCATTATCACTGAGACCGTTTTCCAGTGGCCCGGTATGGGCATGCTGTTTATCCAATCCATTGAGGAAGTTGATGTCCCGGTGATGGCAGCCTATTTGATGATGATTTCGCTTATATTTGTCGGCATCAATCTACTGGTGGATATTCTCTACGCTTATGTAGATCCTCGCCTGACTATCGATGGAGGCTCTAAACATGGCTAATACAAACAGTAACTCTAAGCTGCGACAGTTTTTTGCCGGTGACTTATGGTATAGCTTTGTCCACTCCCCGGTGGCACTTATCTCATTTATGATCACGGCACTGTGCTTAGTGCTGGCATTTTCTGCACAAGTGATCGCCCCTTTCGATATCTTTGATTTAGCGGCGATAGATCTGATGGATGCTGATTTACCTCCCCCCTGGACCAGTGATGAGGGAGACAGCCGATTTATTCTGGGTACTGACGATCAGGGCCGGGATATTTGGTCGGGAATATTATACGGTGCACAAATTTCCATTTTTGTCGGTTTCAGCTCAGTGATCATCTCGGCGATAATCGGTATAGCTCTGGGCTTATTAGCCGGCTATAAAGGGGGGCGTATCGACAGCTTTATCATGCGAGTCGCCGATATACAGCTGTCATTTCCCGCTATTTTAATCGCCCTGTTGATTGATGGCGTGATGCGTGGGCTGCTGCCGAGAGAGCTGCACGATGAACTGGCTATTTATGTATTGATTTTCGCTATCTCTATCTCTGGTTGGGTGCAGTATGCACGTACTATCCGCGGATCCGTGATGGTCGAAAAACATAAGGAATACGTTCAGGCCGGACAAGTTATCGGACTACCTCAACATATCATTGCGCTGCGCCACATACTGCCTAACGTACTAAGTCCGATTTTTGTCATAGGCACCATTCACTTGGCCTCAGCCATCATCACTGAAGCTACGCTAAGCTTTCTGGGGGTGGGTATGTCCCCTACCACTCCGTCGCTGGGCACGCTTATCCGCATCGGCAATGAATACTTACTATCAGGCGAGTGGTGGATTACCCTCTTCCCGGGAGCGGCTCTGGTGATATTAGTACTTTCTGTCAATATTTTTGGCGATTGGTTGCGCGATGCGCTCAATCCAAAATTACAATAGGGGCTGTGACAATGACCTTACTGGCAACAAAAAATATATCCATAGGTTTCCCTAGTCGTCACGGCATGTTTGTCGCGGTAAAAGACGTCAGTTTCAGTGTCGAGCCCGGCGAAATTTTGGGCATAGTCGGTGAGAGTGGCGCCGGAAAATCAACGGTAGGCAATGCTATTATCTCGTTATTACAACCCCCGGGGAAAGTAATCTCTGGGGAGGTCTGGTTTAACTCAAAACGCATCGACAACCTCTCTGTTGAACAAAAGCGCCGCCTGCGCGGCAAGAAAATTGGTATGATTTTTCAGGATCCGCAAACCTCCCTGGATCCATTGAAAACCATTAAACAGCAGCTGGTAGAAACCATAGACTTGCACTTGCGTCTTGGCCGCAAGGGTTCTGAAAAGCGAGCTATTGAATTACTCGAACAAGTTGGCATACCCGATCCACAACTGCGCATGCATCACTACCCGCACCAGTTCTCCGGGGGTATGCGACAGCGTGTGGTCATAGCGCTGGCACTTTGTGGCGAACCCGAGTTGATCATCGCCGACGAGCCAACCACTGCTTTAGATGTCTCTGTGCAAAAACAAATTTTAGATTTAATGCGAAAACTCTGCATCGAAAAAAATGTTGGGATGATTCTAGTGACTCACGATATGGGTGTAATCGCCGAAGTCACCGACAGAGTCGCTGTAATGTACAACAGTAAACTAATGGAGATAGGCGATACCAAACAAATTTTAGGCAACCCGCAACATCCTTATACACAAAGTTTAATCAGCGCGATTCCCAGGCCCGATAAAAGAATAGAGCGCTTTCCACTGGTCACTTATATTGAAGATGTGATTGAACCTCAGGACGAATTTGATCTCTCCAGCCACTGGCTGGGTCAGTCGCGTGATTTTTCGATGCAAGTTGAAGAAGATGGCACAATCTTGCAAGTGAAAGATCTATGCATGCGTTTTCAAATTAGTAACTCAATATTTAAGAGTAAACGACGCTATTTAGATGCTGTAAAAATGGTCAATTTCTCAATTAAGGAGGGAGAAACTTTTGGCATAGTCGGTGAAAGTGGCAGCGGTAAATCAACCATTGCACGGATGGTTACAGGACTGTATCAGCCATATTCCGGGGCAGTGCACTTTCTCGGCAAAGAGATCAGTGCCATCAATCACACTCCCGAAGTATTAGCCTACAGACGGCAAATGCAGATGGTATTCCAAGACCCTTTCTCCTCCTTAAATGCCAGAATGCGGGTGATGGACATCGTAGCGGAGCCGATTCTGTTCCATAAACTTGCAGCTTCAAAAGAGGAGGCGCAGCACATAGTTCTGGACTTGCTTAAGTTAGTTGGCATGGCCGACGATGCCTATACCAAATACCCGCATCAATTTTCCGGAGGGCAGAGACAACGTATTTCTATCGCCCGGGCATTAGCGACCCGACCGCGTTTTTTAATTTGCGACGAGCCCACCAGTGCACTGGATGTTTCAGTACAAGCACAGATTTTAAATTTGCTCAAAGATCTGCAGCAAGAGCTCAATTTAACCATGATGTTTATTAGTCACGACTTACCGGTTATTCGACAAATGTGTGACCGGGTAGCGGTTATGCAGCACGGGCAGATACTCGAACTGGCAGAAACCGAGCAGTTGTTTTCAGAACCACAGCACAACTACTCAAAACACTTGCTCAGTTTAATGCCCAAACTGGATATGATCACTGAGAGACCAATCACAGTTACAGCACAGGCTGTACAGGGATAATAGACGCCCAGGCGGTAGTTTGAGAAGTAGCGATACACTAGTGATCAGCAGCAGCTACGGGTGCGCCGCACCGGAAAACCTACACTGACAGAGGGAGAGACTGAAATGGCCAATACAATATTACTCAGACAGGCTCGCGTTTTTAACGGTAAAGAAATGCTCGACGGGCCTCTTTCAGTATTGTTAGAAGATAATAAAATCAGTCGCATTGACACTGATGATGCTTTTGCCGATTACCGGGGAGCGCAGTTCAACATGTCCGGTAAAACCATCATGCCCGGCCTGATCGACTGCCATGTACACTTATGTTATACCGCCTCTGGCGATCCCAGTGGGGACGGTAAAAAAATGGGGCCAGCTCAGCTGACCTTGACCGCCCTTAAAAACGCCCAGGCGACTTTACAGGGAGGAGTCACATCAGTCAGGGACTGTGGTGGCAGAGACTTTCTAGAGTTTGCAGTGCGCGATGCGATAAACGCAGGAGAGTTCGAGGGGCCGACTATCTTTGCCTCAGGTAAGATTATTTGCATGACCGGTGGCCACGGTAACTCCCACGGGCGCATTGCAGATGGCGTAGAGGAAGTACGCAAAGCTGTGAGAGAACAAATTCACGCAGGTTGTGACTTAGTTAAAATCATGGCTACTGGAGGGGTGATGACCCCGGGAGTCAATCCCGAAGATGCTCACTACAGCGCAGAGGAGATGGCCAGCGGAGTGCATGAAGCGCATAGATTTCATCGTCGCACCGCCAGTCATGCACAGGGCACAGAAGGTATATTAAACGCTGTTAATGCCGGTATTGACAGTATAGAGCACGGTATTTTCCTCACCGATGAATGTATCGATAAAATGTTAACAGCAGGCACCTATGTAGTTCCGACTTTGGCTGCACTGCACAATATAATGACGGTGCCTACAGATTATAATGGCCCCAAAGTTCCCGATTTTATTTTAGAAAAATGCCGCAGAATAGCCGAGACACACAGTGCTTCGATCAAAGCTTTTTACGCTGTTGGAGGCAAGCTTGCCATGGGTACAGATGCAGGCACTCCACACAACAAACACGGCCGCAATGCCGAAGAACTCAGGTTAATGTGCACAAATGGCATCAGTAATCTGGATGCATTGAGAATATCTACCTATAACGGCGCCGATCTTATGGGACTGGAGATGCATGGACTCATCGAACAGGGCTACATGGCCGATATCCTGATCGTCAACGGTAATCCAGTTGAAGATATAGAAATGGTCGCCAATACCGATAACCACAATATGGTGATTAAAGCGGGGCGGATTGTCCACTGTGTGATCACTGGCTGAAGCTTAAAATCATTTACCTGGACTGCCACAAGTGGCTGAAATAGAGCGCTGAGTAATTGCACTACTACAGCGCTTTTTATTGCATAACTTTTGTTAGCCATTCCATAAAAAATTACTATTTACTGTTTTTTGCAAAAAGCGCTAGGATAAGTGCAACTTAATAATTACCCACGCAGAGATTATTTCATGAAAGAAGTAGTTATCGTCGCCGCAGGCCGTTCGGCAATAGGCACATTTAATGGCAGTTTATCATCCCTACCGGCGACCCAAATAGGTGCGCAGGTGATTAGAAACTTACTGGCCACTGCTGCTATCGATGCAGATCAGGTAGATGAAGTAATCTTAGGCCAAGTTCTCAGTGCCGGTTGCGGCCAAAATCCGGCCCGCCAGAGCGCCATCCTGGCGGGATTAAATTCTGACGTGCAGGCGATGACTATCAATAAAGTCTGTGGTTCAGGATTAAAAGCCGTACAGCTCGCCGCCCAGGCTATCGCCTGCGGTGACGCTGATATGATAATAGCCGGAGGCCAGGAGAACATGAGCTCTGCCGCCCACGTGTTACCAAATTCGCGCAGCGGTAAAACCATGGGTGATTGGCAGCTAAAAGACAGCATGATTGTCGACGGCCTGTGGGATGCGTTTAACGACTATCATATGGGGGTAACGGCGGAAAATATCGTCGATAAATACCAGTTTAGCCGCAGCTCTCAAGATGAATTCGCCGCTAAGTCGCAAAATAAAGCGGAAGCCGCCATCAACTCGGGCCAATTCGACACGGAAATAATCCCTATCAGTATCCCGCAAAGGCGCTCTGATGATATCGTCTTCGCCCGCGATGAGCAGCCGCGCTTTGGCAGTACTGCACAGTCCCTTGGGAAACTGCGACCGGCGTTCAAAAAAGACGGCACTGTGACTGCCGGTAACAGCTCAACCTTAAACGACGGTGCCGCCATAGTAATTGTCTGTAGCGCAGAGAAAGCCGCACAGCTGGGGTTACCAGTAATGGCGACTATCCGTGGCTATGCAGCTACTGGGGTAGACCCTAGTATCATGGGTACAGGCCCGATATCTGCCACTTTAAAAGCGTTGCAAAAATCCGGTTGGACTATCGATGATTTAGATCTTATTGAAGCCAACGAAGCCTTTGCGGCGCAGGCAATGAGCGTCAATCAAGAACTGGCATGGGATACCGATAAAGTGAATGTCAATGGCGGTGCTATCGCCCTGGGGCACCCGATTGGAGCCTCAGGTTGTCGTATCTTAGTCACCTTGCTGCATCAAATGCAGCGCAGTGGTGCAAAAAAAGGACTAGCGACACTCTGCATTGGCGGTGGTATGGGAATCGCCTTAGCGGTAGAGCGCTAATTTAACGCTAACGTGCTCTTAACCAAGAGTCCGTTAGCTAATAACTGTATCAAGCCTGGGCTATTGCGCCCTTGCCTATTCCCTCGTATGCCCTGACTGTCACTTGCCTGTCTGCATAAGTCTTTTTCAATTCGCTGGCAATGTGTTGAGCAATCTGCTCTACCGTTGTTTCAGTGGCTAAATCATCACAGCGTGAACTGGGTAAGCGTAAGCTAAACTGGCCCTGAGGTGCGCTGTACTGATAGCTATTGTAGCCATCTTGCTGCTTTACCAGATGGTTTTTTGTACCTAAATATATATCCTTCCACTTGAGCGCCCACTGCTGTTCAAGCTGTTGATCTCTTTCACCGTCTAAGAATATTTCAAGCTGCGAGCGGTGCCCGTGGGCAATGCGTTGGCAATTGCCATCGTGCTGTTGCAGGCCGTGGCTATAATGATAAAAAGCGCCTTCAATTTTTTCCGGGACAAAAGATAGAGTTAACCCTTGTACTTCATCACCAAACAAAGCTAATAGTTGCCCTTCACACCAACTTGCCAGCGACTCTAAAGTTATTTTCTGGCGTTCGACCAGTGCAAAAGCTTGCCTAGGAGCGTTACAGGAGAGTGCTTCGCCATCTGCATAAGTCCAATGCAATATAATATTTTGCTGCTCAACCACTAACTCAGCCTGGGCACTTTGCACAGGGATAACTAATCTATGGTCAACATACGTATCCAGCCAATCGCGCACCCGGCTTTTTACTAGGCCAAAATCACAAATCATTCCCTGAGAGTTTAAACTTCCGTCTAATTCAAGTTGCGCTAGCCAAGATTCGCCCATCATGCCGCGATCGGCGTCTAAGTATGAAAAATCGACATTGGTTAAATTCTTTACAAATAATTTCAAAATTGATCCAGATATAAATATGTAAGTTGATGAGATGGGTATGAGCCAGACGAAGCATTATCGGTGGCTATTTTAGCGCAAAGCGGTCTGGTTTCACACAGCGAGCCTACAATTTGTCGAAACCCACTGGCTCAACCGCTGGCTCAACACCTTACTAATCCATCTAAGTGAACCAGCCCTAAGCGGCTTTCACGGTACTTTTTTAAGTAGATTAAGCACATACCTTGTTGACCTATACTTTCCCAAGTGCCTACTGAACTTGCTCATGTATTCCTGATTTTAGCTGGCAAAAAATTTGTTAGCGGCTAGTCCTGTTCTCATTTAAAAGCTGAGGTATAATGCAGCTTTTAAATAGAGCTCCCCTACATGCGCTTAGATAAATATCTCGCCCACGCTACCGGTCTTTCTCGCAAGGAAGTGAAGCGTGCTCTGCACAAAAAGTCCGTGACTGTTAATGCACAAGTCATTAGAGACTCAGCTTTTCAAGTCAATGATAGTGATGACATTGTTTTCCAACAAAAGAACATTGACGCCCCTAAACTCAGATACTTGATGCTTAACAAACCTCAGGGCTATGTCTGCTCTAATGAAGATCCGAGTCATCCAACGATTGCAGGATTACTAACTGATGAAATTCGCCCGCAAGAGCTAAACATCGCCGGACGTTTAGATGCTGATACCACAGGTTTATTACTGATAACCAGTGACGGTCAATGGCTGCATAAAATCACTTCTCCTAACCATAAGCAGCCGAAACGTTATTTGGTTGAAACTGCAGACCCGATAGACCCAACAGCTATCGAGCTGTTTGCCAAAGGGATTGAGTTAAAAAACGAAAAGCATCCAACCAAGGCGGCAACTTTAGAAATAATAGAATCGCATATGGCCTATCTGACATTAACTGAAGGTAGATACCACCAAGTTAAGCGGATGTTCGCCGCTATTGGCAACAAAGTAACCGAGTTACACCGTGATCGGATCGGCGCTATTGTACTGGATGAAGACCTTGGAACAGGTGAATACCGAGAACTGACCGACGCTGAGATAAGCCAAGTTCAATGATTAAATCCAGTAGTTTTGAGTTACTTTTTAGCCAGTTTTCTTGTACTACAGATAAAGTGCTATGGGTTCTCGATGAGAACCCACCGGCCAATTGTCCCGCCGCTACTGCCAACATTGAAGTCATTAGTAACAGATATGATGTCGTACAGTTAATGCAATCCCTGGGCTACAGTGCACATTTCTCTGATTTTCAGTTTCAGCAGTTTCAAGCCAGTAGTTTTAGCCGGATCTTTTATCGCATATCCAAAGAGAAAGCCCTGGCACACCACATCATCAATAGTGCCCAAAGGCTATTAACAGCCGATGGACTGCTATTGATCAGCGGCGCAAAACAAGAGGGGATTAAAGGCTACATTAAACGTACCGGTGATCTCTATGAACACTTAGAAACCTTTAAAGCAGACAAGCAGCACTGGGCTGCCAGCTTTAAAAAAGCCGAATCATTAAATCAGACTTTAGATGATAAAGAATATGCACATTTACGCCAAATTACAGCCAGCGCTGAGGAGCTAAATCCAATCAAGTTTCACTCCAAACCTGGGGTGTTTGGCTGGAATAAAATAGATGCCGGAAGTAAATTATTAATCTCGCACTTAGCGGATGTTTACCTGGAACGGGAAAAACCTGAAACTCTGTTAGATATAGGCTGCGGTTACGGCTACCTTAGCGTCAGCGCGGCAAAAATGTACCAGTGCTCTGTGACCGCCACAGATAATAACGCCGCGGCAGTTAACGCCTGTAGCTACAATTTACAGCAGCACAATATTGAACATCAGGTCATTGCTACCAACTGTACTGCTGGAATCACAGAACAATTCGACTTAGTGTTGTGCAACCCTCCCTTTCACACAGGTTTTCAGGTTGAAAATGACCTCACTGAGCAATTTCTACTAGCGGCCAGGCAGCGCTTAAAGGTAAATGGGGTTGCTATATTTGTGGTTAACTTACACATTCCTCTGGAGCGCAAGGCAAAAAATATATTCAAGCTTATTGAAACGATCAGTGATGACCGAAATTTTAAAATAGTGCTGTTGAGCCATTAGTGAGCAGCGTAGTTGGAGCATGCTCAATGCTCCTCAACGCAATAACATACCCAGGCATCCCTTAGGGATGTTCTGCGGGTCCGTTAACAAGTATTCTTTTAGTAAGGTGTAACGCAGTTGCTGCACATCATTTTTGGCAACATTCTCAATCAGCGATAGATACCTTTTTGCCATACGTCGCGACTTTTCTTGCCCTTGCACATCTAAATGTAGAGATTCCAAATACATTTGTGCCAGATTTAGTAAAGCAGCACAATTCTGCCGATTTAACTCAAATGCCATAGTAAAATATTTCAGAGCTTTAGCTCTGTTGTTATTCAGATATTGCTTAATTCCCTGCAGGTTAACTTTACTACTTTTTTCCGGCTCCGCACTTTTTTTAGATTCCGCAGGAGCGACTACTACAGCTGCGCTCTTGGGTTTTGAGATTAAGCCAAGTGCCGATTCCATCAAAGTATTAATATCAACCCTCAGCCCTTGATCACTAATAATTTTCTCAGCTAAAGCATGGTACTCTCTGGCAGCTGATGGATTATTTAAATCTTGCTGCAGCTGTTCTTTAAACAGCGCGATTTGCACTTTGAGCTCAGGGTTGTCCGGGAAGTTGCTTTGGGCATCCTTTAATAAAACATCAATTTTTTGCTCAATTTCTGGGCTCAAACTACGATTGAGTTTTATCTCCACTCGTTTTACATTGGCTAAACCTAAATAAGGCTCAGGCGTTTTATAACAACTTCCCTCATGTAGAGCGATACTGCGTTTGTAGGAGTTCTCAGCTAAATCCAACTGCTTAGTGAATAGCGCCAGTTTTGCCAGTTTAAGATTCCTGGGGATCGACATTGAAGTAATATTGACAGCGCTATTTAAAACATCCATAGATTGGGAGTACTGTCCCGCCTCTTCAAACACTTGCGCTTTTAGATCATAGGCACTGATTAATAAGGGCGCCAGAGCTATCAGTTTATCTAATCTGCTCAGAGCTTGCTCCCTGCGACCACTAGCGATCAGCGCTTCGCAGATTTTTATATCGATTTTATTACTCGGCGCGACAACAGCAATCTCTTCCAGCAGTAGCAAAGCTTGCTGGTAATCCTGGGTTTGTAACAATAAGTCTGCTTTCATTTGCTTGACAGACAACATTGAAAGATCTTTGTCCAGTACAAAGTCACAAAACTCCAGCGCTCTGGATAAGTTGCCGTTGTCCAGAGCTTGATTAATAGGTTTCACCGCTTGCTTACGGATTAATCCGCTTTGCAAGCGCTTCAGTAAATCGCCAATACTAAAGGGTTTTGCAATAACAAAATCGGGTTCACTTTGAGTAGCGTGTAAGATAACTTCAGGGGAATTATCACTGGTCATAAACCCCCAACAAGCACTAGGTTTGATTAAGCCACTGTGCCTTGCCTCTTCGAGAATTTGTATTCCAGAGTGCCGCTGCGTGATGGCGTGTCCTACCAATACAAGATCGTACTCCCCCTGCTTTACCAGCTCCAGGGCGCGCTCAGAAGTAGTAGATCCTTTTATTCGGCCAAAACCTAAAGTGGCCAACATTGCCATAGTGGAAGAGCGCACTAAACTGCTTGCATCAATGACTAGTGCGCTTTTATTCGAAAAATCAATTTTTTGCAATTCTAACAACCTATTCTAATTATTTTATTATTTTAATTATGCGTTCTGGTAACTATTTATAGCCAAATTGTCAAAGTTTCACAAGTTTGACATGTACAAGCAATTATTAAATCTAACTGCCCAAACAGTCATCATAATAAAATTACTGGTTGCATGGAAACTGAATAATATATTTAGTCCCCACGTTTAACTCACTGTGGCATTCAACTGAACCGGATAAATTATTTACTACCAAATTATATAATATATTCATCCCCAGGCCACTACCGCCAGTGCCACGAGTAGTGGTGAAAAAAGGTTCGAATACCTGCCTTCGGGTATCTTCAGCCATCCCCTTGCCATCATCTTGATAGACAATCGTCACCATTGCCCGGACTAGTTTCAATTCAATTTTAATCTCCCCCACGGCGCCTGCAGCAAATGCATGGGTGAGTGAATTCATCACTAAATTTGTGAATATTTGAGTAAATAGTCCCGGGTAAGAATCTATTCTATGAT
>MABF01000102.1:4602-9223 GCA_002163025.1 'Osedax' symbiont bacterium Rs2_46_30_T18 | reverse complement strand
CTGTAGTTAGCATGCCCTTTGGGTGCGATGCCTAGATCTCGGAATGCTCTGAACGCCAGAGGCGTACCGGACTTGATCATATGTTCCCTAATAAAAACGAAGAAGTGATGATTAGCAGGATCAAGATCAGCTATACAGGATAAGTGCGTTTTAGAGGATATGTTGTCTCAAAATAAGCAAAACAGACTGTCATCAGTTATCTGGATTGGAGGTTGTCATTCGCCACTGTGTGCTAGGGACTGAGCGGTTATTAACACATAGCAGACTATTTTAAATAGGCATCACGGTGCATCTCGAAGTAAATGTTACTTGTCAAAACAATGAAAGGATATTAGGTTATTTTATCAGTATCTGATTCTGTGTTTCCCTTTCAATTATTTCTTTAATAGCACCTTCCTTTATTAGCGCTTCTAAGCCCCTGTTCATTCGTTTTAGCAACGAGCTGCAATTCGAATTTCTCGATAGCATAAAATGCACGGGTGTTGTTTGTATCGAGTAGGGCAAGGGAGAAATTTCATCCTCATACCCTAGGTCTTTTAGAAGTTTTTGACCGTTATGTAGCCCTAGGCCAAACCATTCTACTCTGCCTAAATAGAGCATTTTAATCATGGACTCGTAACTTACCGGTTCAATGACTTTTACATGGCTTTTGAGGTTCTCTTCGAATACTCGGCCAAGGGATATGCCTATAGGTTTGCTTCCTGTCGTACCTCGTAGCGAGATCAGGTCTGGATATTTTGCAAGGCTTTCGTTCCTAACAAACAACCGCACTTCGTCACTGGAAAATGGAATACTAAAATCATAGTTTTCAGCTCGTTCAGCGTCCCAATAAGCCCCTGATAGAATGTCCAGCCGGCCATGTTTCAACCCCATAAGCGTTCTTTTCCACGGTTGAGGATCATCCACTATGAGATCTATATCCAGGCGTTTGAAAAGCATTTTTGCTACTTGGTAGGCAATTCCCCTTAGATTATTGGAGCTATCTCGATAAGAGAACGGATACCATTGACTACTGCCACTTATTGTAACGCTTTTGCAGTTATGCCCTTGTGAGGCGAATGAGGAAGGTGAGGATAATAAAAATACTAATGCAGTAACTGCGCTTGAAATCCAAGGTTTCATCAACACCTTAAAATTACTTTCTACAATAAATCCCTTTATTTTCAAAATTATTGTCGTAGCACCCAACAGCATAGAGAACCCACTTGATAGAAAGAGAATTAATTAGATTACAGTCGAGCAGTATAATTTAATGCATGATAAATATTGATTCTATCATGTAATAAACTAATTCCTATGGAGCACCAACCTATCAAAATATGTCGCTTAATATCATCACTATTAAAATGATGTTGAGTCGCTAGGTGAATTGTCTGCAATTGACCGTTAGTTGTGACCTGTTGACAAAATGAGGTTTTCTACAGATTCTCACCCAATTTCCTAAATGTGCGGTTTGTTATCTAAGTAGGTAAAAGGCGAGGCCTGGTCCTGTTTCTACTTTGTCGCCCGTTGATTTAATAGCGCATAGTCTATTTGAGCAGTAAAGTATGTAATATTCTAGATTGACTCATTCGATTGAATCTTTTGTCTTAATTGTTATCTCAATCTTTTTATTATCACCCGCAAACCATTTTTGCACGTAGATAGACCCCAAAACCGGTGGCATACCGTTTTCGGGTACTTCTTTATATCTAATGCTGTTTTTATTTAGCTTTTCAAATTCGAATGTAATTACTTTCTCAGTCACAACGGGTTCAACCTTCATTTAATTTTTCGACCACATTGTATAAGTGCAGGTAAATTAATTCCAGTGTTGCCAGCACAGTCAGATTGCTATCAATGATTGTGTAGAATCAATGGGCTTGGCTCTTCTCTTGAGTTACCTTAAAAGGGCGCAGGCATGTCTGACGCTATAAACATGCTTCTTTGAGAAATTTTATAAAATTACGTTTTGCTTTATAGGTAATTGTTATGCGCTCTAATAATAGGCTGAATTGGCTTTTTGATTCTGGGGTAAGGCACACTCTTTTGGCAGTTATCAATACTGAGATAGCTTGGCGATAGTGTTCGTTATCTGAGAATCTAACATAAGCTGCTACCAGCTTTTCATACAATGGCAGTGTAACGTCTGGGGAGGCGGGGTAGGCATCAATTAGCCGAGATAAGTATTCTTTGGGGAGTTTATCTTGTGCCTCTATTTTAAGAACCTCAGAGTAGCGTTGATGATAAAAAAGTATATCTAGAATTAAACGGCTAAAGGTGAATTGATTAAGAGGATCTTCTTGTTGGCGCTCCTTTAATTGATTTAAAATCGTCTGTGGCTCAAAGTTAACGGACTGCGGCACTGGGTTATAGCTATACTGCTCGCTAAACTGGTGCATTTTTTTATACCAATATAATGAAGGTTTAGTGCTAAACGCCTGACCGAGTAGGCTATATGCTTGCGTATACTTTTCTTCTTGTATCAGTAATTTAATTTCAGAGTTTAATAACTGATTGGCAACATAGTGCGAATCTTTACATTTTTGGGCCCGTTTAAGGGTTATTGCTGCACGCTCCCACTCATTGGCTTCAATTAAAAAATCTAGCAGATTAGCGAAATCACTGGCTGTGCGTGCGTTGCGCTGTTGCAATTCAATTAATAGGTCTAGGTTCTTAGTCTGTCTTGCATGATTATTAAGTTGATAGAAGAAAAGATGATAATGGCTATTTTCATCCCAAGTTTCACTGCATTTCTCAGTGGCAGAAGGGACGGGGGTATTTCGCCATAGTAGCAGTAATGCCTGATAAAAAGCGTGCAGGCCCTCATCACCCAATAAGTGCTGATAGGCATCGGGGACATCCGGTGCTATTTCATTATTTTCTTTAAACTTGGTCAACAAAAACGCCACCAGCTCTTGTAGGCCAAATTGTTTTGCTTCAACCCCCTGAATAAATAGTTGGCTTAAGCTATCTTGGCAGTGAAACCGATAACCACCTGAGTCATCCACAGTTTGCAATGCTTTGTCTAAACGAGTCAGCGCATAATCCGTTAAAGAAAACAGTGCGTCGGTACTCAATCCTTCACGTTGCTCCAGCAGTAAATCAATAATTGGCTCGGCTTGCGCAAAATACTGGCCGACTTGTGAGTAGCGGTGCAAGTGTTTATTTATAGGAAATGCCTGAGTAATTTTTTTCTTAAGGAATTTAGCATCCACAGGGTTAAGCGCATTGTGAGCACGTAACGCCCACTGACTAAATTGTGCTTTATCCTCTGATATTAACTTCAATAAGCTAATTTCAAGTTCACTGCGCTCTAGCTTTCCTAAAAAACGCTGTAGGGTATCTAGCTCTTTAAGTTTCGCAGAAACTTTAGGATTTTTAGTGATGGTGCTGGTTGCTTGGCTCTCGCGAACCGCGAGTACCACGGCCACACAGTGCTTACAGAAATCTATATTCTCGGAAGCAGGACAGCTACAGTGGCCATCTACCCCTTGCAGCGCGAAGGTTAGCTGTTGCTGATAAGCATAAGTACCACTGACGTTAGCCGATACTTTGGTGCCTTTTATCTTGTATACGAGCTGAGGGTCTTGTTTGTAATAACTGTAACCTCTATGAAAAGCACTAGTACCTGCCAAACGTTTGAGTTTTTCATCACTGAGGTCAATCGCATCTAGGTTGAGAGTAGAGGTGGGCATGGAATCTTCTGCATCCTTTAGAGTATTTTGTTATGGAATATGCCGTTTACGGAGTTTGGATGCAAGTTGGAATTGTTTTTGTTCTGAGCTGTTTGGTTGGCAAGCTCGCTATGTGGATGTCCTAGATGTTAGCACTTTTGTGAATTGCGATACGCCATCGTTTTATAGCGGTCCGCACCGATGAGAATTAAGATTGGGTTGTTAAAATCGCAAATTTTAATGCCTGCCCATAGGAGGCTTCTTTATGATCATCAGGTCTTGCTGTGTAGCAAGATGCAAGAACACCCGTTGACCTATGATCTCGTTTTCCCTATGCTCCTGTTTTCCGTGTTAAAGGTGCTGTAAATGTCGTCTTTACGAGTTCAAACTCGGATCTATCAGCCAGATAGCCGTACACTATTATAAGATTGCTTATGTGACTGAAAGCCTAGAGATTGTCTTGGTTTTAAATCCTAAAAGCAGTGATCTGTTAGAAAAAATTATGGACGCAAATTGAGAATATAAATCATGCCAAGGGTATTGTGTTTTGGTGATTCAAATACTTGGGGAACAGTGCCGGGGGAGAGTCGCCGATATGATGAAAATGAGCGTTGGCCAGCCCTTTTAAAAACTGCGTTAGTGACCGAAGCAGAAGTTATTGAAGAGGGACAGCAGGGGCGTACACTTGTTCATAATAACCCCTTTCAAGGGGAGAAAAGTGGCCAGCGATATTTAAGAGATCGCCTGGAAAAATACACTCCCGATATAGTGCTGATCCTTCTGGGTACTAATGATTTAAAAAAGCGCTTTGCTCTTTGTGCCGATGATGTGGCTAAAAGTGCGGCTCATCTTGCCGAACAAACCCAACAGTTCAAAAGCTCATCCCTACAGAAAACAGTTAAAGTGTTGTTGATAGCACCTCCTGCTGTGTATGAAGTAGGTTTTTATGCAAAGATGTACGCAGG
>MABF01000102.1:0-4581 GCA_002163025.1 'Osedax' symbiont bacterium Rs2_46_30_T18 | reverse complement strand
AGAAAATAGGTTGTGCGTTTTTTGATGCAGGCTCTGTGGTGACCTCCTGCACAGAAGAAGGTATTCATTGGCAAAAAGATCAGCATCAATATTTAGCGGATGCATTAGTACCTATTATTAAAGATATGTTAGATGAGTTAGGATAGTTTAAGGCTTTGATAGTACTAATGAAATATCTGTGCGAGCTACATTTTTAATTAAGTTGTTGTTAATAAACCAAAGGGCTAAGAGCCTGTAAATCATAGGATAAAACATGGCATCAGCTGATTCTCTGGTAGTACTCGATTTTGAAACGAGCGGAATGTCTCCAGATTTTGGGGATCGGGCCATCGAAATAGGTGCAGTACGTTTAGAAAAAGGGCTGGTAGTGGATGAGTTTCAAGCACTGATGAATCCAGGTTTTAGAGTCAGCGGTTTTATTGAGAACTTCACCGGTATTAGCAATCAAATGTTGGCACAAGCACCACCTTGTGAGCAGGTTATGCAGCAATTTTCTGACTTTCTTGGTGATGATAATTTGCTGGCACACAATGCCAGTTTTGATAAGCGTTTTCTAGACAGTGAAATGAAGTTTATCAAACGCGCCTATAAAGGTGAGTTTTGTTGTTCAATGTTAGTGAGTCGCCGAGTATTTCAAGCTGCGCCAAACCATAAGCTCGGTACTTTGGTAAATTATGTTGATTTGCCGGTTGATGGACAGTTTCACCGTGCACTCTATGATGCCCAGATGACGTCGGGTATTTGGCTTGCAATGTTGAAAAAAATGCGAGTAGATTATGCCTGTCATGATATCAGCTTTGCTACAATGAAAAAGCTGAGTCGTGTTAGCAAAAAGCAGGTAGCAGGATTTTTAGCTTCAATGTAGCTATTCCTCAAATTTTTAATCATCAGCTACAATGGGCTCTACGGTAGTGTAAATTACTGATCTATAACGCATGTATCCAAACTCTGTGGGACAATCAAATTCCACTGGGTTGGGCAGAACCTTTATTATCGATCACGGGATGGCATTTATCTTCATCGACACTTCGTTATTGATTGGAGCAGAGGCGCTGGGAACTTGACTCACACAATCTATATTAACTCACCTGCCTATATAACCGGGGTTTCATTAATGCGTCAATTATCTCAGCAGGTAAAATTCAATTTCAAGAGCTATAAATCGATACCATGATGAAGAAAACATTATCTTTAAAGATTAAAAGAAACAAGGTTTCAAAAAAAGTAGATGAAGTGGTAGATATTGTATCCGATGATGATCCACAGAAGCGTTTTTTAAAGGGCGTAGCCATCAATCCAACGCAGTGTATCCGCCTGGAATCCGGTTCACAGCAACTGACCGCGAGAGCGATGGATTTGATCACGCCTATCGGCAGGGGCCAGCGAGGTTTGATAGTTGCGCCTCCAGGCTGTGGGAAGACTACCTTGTTAAAACATGTTTGTCAGGCGGTGGGTGTCGCCTACCCCGAGATAAAACTGTATGCGTTACTTATTGATGAACGACCGGAAGAAGTAACTGATTTTAAGCGCAGCGTGTCGGCACAAGTACACGCCTCATCTTCAGATGAAAGCTATGAGCAACATGTGCGTGTGGCGAATGAACTGCTTGACACCGCCCGCCAGGAAGCCGGCGATGGTCACGATGTAATGATTGTGATTGATTCTCTCACCAGGCTTTCACGCGTACATAATGCAGAGCGAAAGAGCAGCGGTCGTACAATTTCGGGTGGACTTGATGCGAGGGCCCTGGAAATACCTCGCAAACTGTTTGGCGCCGCCAGAAAGATTGAAAACGGTGGCTCACTGACCATTTTAGCGACCATTCTCGTGGATACTGGAAGCCGCATGGATGAGGTGATTTTTGAAGAGTTCAAGGGTACGGGAAATATGGAAATCGTTTTATCAAGGGAGATTGCTAATCAGCGGATTTTTCCAGCGTTGGACATTGCTAAAAGCAGCACGCGCCGTGAGGAACTGCTTATAGAGTCGAAAGATATCGAGAAGGTAAGAGTACTGCGCAGGGAGCTTAGCGACCTTAAACCTTTAGAAAGCGCCAGGAAACTTATTGAGTTACTAAAGAAATACCCAACCAATACTGAGCTACTTGACCGTTAACTGCCACAAAATATTAGTTGTCCTGAA
Organism: 'Osedax' symbiont bacterium Rs2_46_30_T18; assembly: GCA_002163025.1. Lineage (GTDB taxonomy): Bacteria > Pseudomonadota > Gammaproteobacteria > Pseudomonadales > Balneatricaceae > Rs1. The sequence continues at coordinate 2,439 of MABF01000102.1, read as the reverse complement.
AAAGCAGAATTTAACCTAGGCGGTCAATTTTTATGGCTAAATACATGTATACAGTAGCAATATGTAGACAGTTACAAAACTTAATTGTTGTTATATTTAACTTTTCATGTCTTGCTCATGCACTACATTCGCGCTAGTGAGCTATTCGTAATGAACCGTTAATGCTATTAGTTAAGTCGCACCTAATACCAGCTTAAAAAAACCAGCAATGAATGAAAGGGAATTTGTATGATAAAACTGAGTACTGCTGTCGCAGGGGTTGTTGCTAGTTCGGCGTTATTGGCCAATCCTATTGATCAAGTTCGCCCGGATGCACCAGAGTTAGCCAAGTTTGGAAAATATTCAATTGGTGTGCAAACTGTTTCTCTGTCCCATACAAATCAACTGGATGTTTTGGCAATGGCCAAGGGGGGCAAGTCACCTCGATATGATCGCCCATTGACCTTAGAAATATGGTACCCAGCACCCAGCAGTTCATTGGAAAGAACAGAATATAAAGATGTTTACCTAAGGGATGGAGAAACAAAGGTCACTCTAACGGGGAGGGCTCAACGTAATGCTCAGCCTATTAAGACGATTAGTCCTTTCCCCTTAATCATTCTTTCGCATGGATATCCCGGGAATCGCTTTTTGATGAGCCACTTAGGTGAAAATTTAGCATCCAAAGGATACGTTGTGGCATCGATTGATCATACAGACAGTACTTATGAGAATAAGGAAGCATTTGCCAGCACTTTGGTGAACAGGTCTTTTGATCAAATGTTTGTTTTAAATGAAATGGAGCGCTTTTCTAAGCAGCCAGGTCATTTTTTGCAAGGAGTTGTTAATGCGGATCAAACGGGGTTAATTGGCTACTCTATGGGGGGCTACGGTGCCGTTATTTCGGCGGGGGCGGGTGTAACCCAAAAGAGTATTGATTATTCTTGGGGAGCCCCAAACGGCGCTTTAAATGTTCATAAAGCCGGTAGTCAAACGCACAGTGATTTGATCGATTCAAGGTTGAAGGCTGTGGTGGCTTTTGCGCCCTGGGGGAAAAATCATGATTTTTGGGATAAAAAGGGTCTTGAGGGATTAAAGATCCCAATGCTGTACATTGCCGGATCAGATGATGACGTCTCAGGTTACGAAAATGGTGTTAAGTCTCTTTATGAAGGGAGTGTAAATACAGACCGTTATTTATTAACTTATCAGTTTGCCAATCATAATGCAGGGGCGCCGATACCGCCACCCAAAGAATCTTGGAAATACAGTGAGGCAATTGGCTTCGCACCTTTCGAACATTATGCTGACCCTGTATGGGATTCAGTAAGAATGAACAATATCGCCCAACATTTTGCTACCGCATTTATGGACACTTATTTAAAAAATCAAAAAGAGAAAATGGCCTATTTGGATGTAACTACAGATTCTGCAGAGGGTGTTTATAGTCTCGATGAGCAGAAAAAACCGACAGAGGAGCATAGCTATTGGCTCGGTTTCCCTGATAGAAGTGCTAAGGGACTAAGTTTAGAATTTAAACGGCGAAGATGATTGAGGTGCGATGAAGCTAACGACAAACTTATGTATTAAGCACGAACACTAGCAATATGTTATGCATTAAGAGAGATAGCTAAGCGCCTGCTGATAAAACTAGATAATAGTTAACGATAGGCAACCGATCATTTCAAAGCCCCTGGTAAAACTGTTTAAAACCAGGGGTAACTTGCAAATTTATCGTCGGTTACCGTTTCTATTGCGTCCGCCTCGCTCAGATATAAAATCGGCGCTTGGCTCTCCCCACAAACAACGCGGTATGAAAGGGTACTGATCTGTCAGGAAATAGACGTTCTTTCCCGCGAGATTACCCATATTACATTGATCTAAACTATTGGCTGCTGCAATAAATTGATAATCTTCATTATAGGTGCCATCGTAAGAGCCACTGGGCGTTTTGGTTGGGCGCGAGCCCTGTTTTAAATGATAACCAGAATTTACCTTATTCGCCACATAATGAATTTCAAAACCATCGGCTGCATAACCGATTAGTGATGTACTTTTCACTGCTTGTTTCGCTATCAAATGCACGGGTAAGTTATGGTAGTGGTAAGAACCTAACCTTCCAACATGGGCGTTATTGTTATCTAGACCTCTCTGGTTAGGGGCGCCAGCTAGATCAAAACTCCAATTGCGATCACCATCACGACCGTGACCCCTGGCTGTATTGGGGTCAAAAAATCCTGATGTGTTGGGCTGAAATTGAATCCCGTTTAAGGCGATACCCATTGACCCCATCAGTTTAGTTGGTCTTGCGCGTTTAACGGGATGTCTGGTTACACACAACTTTAATGCTATCGATGTTACTTTTGTACCATTGCGAAAAGGTCCCGATTGATGATCGGGGATGCTGTTTGTAGTGAAACACCGTTGATTACCCTGGATCTTAATGGACATCTTGTTATT
>MABF01000266.1 GCA_002163025.1 'Osedax' symbiont bacterium Rs2_46_30_T18 | reverse complement strand
CATCTTGAGTTTTTTACTCGACTTTGGTGGGCTGAAAAAGACTGCTTATCGATAAATTCTTCATATACATCAAATCTATTTGCATTGTGTTTATCTTGCGTGACATTGAAAATTAAACAGCCATTTTCTTGTTTGGTGAGCTCTATATGCGTCGGCAACTCTGCTTGTACGGCTGTAATGTCAGAGTCTGGAACTATTATGTGTCCATTTAGTATTACTTTTTCCATGTTTGCTGCCTATTTAATTTTCTAGTGAGAATTTATATCAAAATCAACGCTATTGTAGATTTCAACATAATGCAAATTTTCTAGTTGTAAATATAGTGATTTCAATAATATGGGAAGCTACTTAATTGATAGCACCTGATGGAGGGGAGTTTGCCTGGCGTTTATTGGCTTCTGAAATGACTTTTAACCAAGGTTTTGCAACGCCCGCTTGGGGTCAAATCCTAACTCTATGATACTGAGAGGGAATCTGCTGCTCATCGATCATTAGTGTTACTCCACCCATTATTAGCATATATATTTACCCAACCTTGATACAGCGGAAAAAATGTACTGTTTATACACTCTTGATGCTAAGCAGAAACTGTCGTTAAATATTTGAAATATAAAGGTGTATTCTTGAATAATGGATGCCTTAATTCTACAGGCTAGTGTTCTGATCTTTTACATATGACAGAGGATCTGCAGTTATCTCAAGTTAGTTAAACATTTCACGCTGTGACAGTAGCGTTATACGACCACTTTGGTCGATCAAATAAGCAGTAAAGACCGACAAGGAGCATGTATTTATGTCGTTAGAAGGGATTCAGGGGATCTTAAAAGCGGGAGGCTTTTTACTTGATAGCACCAGTGGTTTTGGCGACTGCTATAAACTTGAGCTGGGTAATGGTTGGCTGGTCTCAGCCTACTGCTCGTTTGAGGGCAATCCTCTGGCGGGGGATGTAGATAAAACTAGCTATAAAGACGTGGATATTCAGCTACATAACATGGTCGGTACTAGTTATATATGTTCCACTGAGCAAGCGCTGAAGGAAAACTTGTTATGTATCATCGATACCCTAAGGTCCAATTCGGATGATGACAAAATTTTGAAGTGCCCAAAATGCCAAATCCGCTATGTAAATACCAATACCCCAACAGCAGGTCAAAAGTGGCAACCTTATCTATCTTGTAGTGGTATGCAAGTTGTTGCAATAGGAGATAACAAGGGAGTCATGTGTGACGGTGTGTCAGAAAAGTTGCCTGCTGTCGTCAACTACTAAAAGCTTGGGCTTACCAAGATAACCAGGTCACTTACCTATAGCTGCTAGTGGCCTGGTGCTGCAAAACCCAACCTTGAAAGCTACTCTTAGCAGAACTAAAGTGTATTTCCTGTGACCTGTGTGGGGCCTAAGTCGACACACAGCATGTGCCAGTACTTAAAGGAATTACCCTTTTCAAATATATCACTGAGACGAGAAATCCCTGCGACGGCGCTTCCACAAACACCGCCTGACACTTTTATAACTAAGTATCAAATACGTCAGAGTAACTGTAGATAGACGTAGTTGTAGCCAATATCAGCAGCGACATAGAAAAGCAGCAGCGACATAGCCACATTAAGTAAGCGAAAAAATCGCGGTTGTCGGATTAGTTTCCCCAGGCGTGCGCCCATGAGCAAATAGCTGCTGGGGGCTCCAAATGCCATGCTCGAGAGCAACAGTGACCACAATATAATAGAGCCTCCTGAGATCTGCGCCGCTGGAAACTGTACTGTGACGATCGGTAAAATGACAATAAAGGATTTAGGGTTAAGCAGCTGCATGGTAAATCCCGACTTGAAGTTCAGTTTACCTATTGTCGTATCGGTCTGTTCAACAGACCCGCTCGGAGCAGACCTAATACTGGACCAGCCAATCTTATAGGCCAGGTAGGCGATATAGAGACTACCGATAGTGCTGATCAGCAGTTGAAAACGCGGATTAACCAGCCAGGCGCCCGTATAGCCGAACAGTAGAAAAAGCAGCAACATACCGCAGCCGACGCCAATACAGAAGCGCAGTGTAGAGCGAATCTGGCCATTGAGGCCAGCGTTCAGGCTTAGTAAATTTAGCGGGCCGGGGCTGTACATTATGCCTAGCGCATACGCGAGTATTTCAACCATAGTAATTATCCTGGAAGTAGCAGAGAGATGTTGGGGGTTAAGGCAGTCTGAAGAGTAGCTGTTTTATATCAAGAGCTTAGGAAATGTTGCTGGTACGCACGCGGCGTCATGCCGTAGATAGGTTTAAAGCGACGGTTAAAGTGGCTGAGATCAGTAAAACCGTAGTCAAACACAACATCGTCAAGTGCTAAGCCCGACTCCAGATCTTCGCGGGCGCGATTGATACGCGCGTTGAGAATATATTGATGCGGCGTAATACCAAATTGCTGGCGAAACATGCGCAGGAAATGGTATTTGGATAAGTGGACCTGGCCACAAACCTCATCGAGTGATATATCAAACTTTAGGTTATCTTGAATAAAATCCCGAGCCTTAAGCATTAACTGATCAAGTTTACCGTCCTTGCGATCGGCGCACTGATGACCGTAGCGCTGTGCGATGCGCACAGCCATCTGATGGAGTTCACACTCCTGCTGCATTTTGTCTTCTGTTTTATTCTCAACCAATGAGGCTATATTGAGAATGTGTTGTCGCAGCAACGGGTCATCCAACTTGTTATCAATGATCTGGAAATCTTTGCTCTGTTTGATGCCTGCACTGCTGAGCATTGGTTCTAACAGTTGTGGGTGTATGTAGAGCATTCTGTACTGCAAGGTATCGTCTACACCGGAGTGGCCATCGTGTACTTCACCTGGATTGAAGGCGATGATATTACCGGGAAGGCTACGGTGAAACGCTCCACTGGCAAAAAAATCCTGTCGGCCAGCTAAAGTCACCCCAAATGAATATTCTTCATGGGCATGCTTTGTATAAGAAAAGTCATGCATCTGCGCTTGTAACACAGTGACCTGCTCAAGATGCTGGCTTTTGCTATATTGGAATTGATTGTCATGCTTCATCTTTATACACCGTGTTACTCGTTGTCAGCCGTATGACTTAACTTGAGTATAAGGCAAAGCGCTGCAGCATTGCTTGGATAAAATTGCTCGTTTTGAAACATTGCATTTATCAGCGAGGTTAAAATCTCAACGCAAGATGATTAAATTGTGAGGGAAGTCAATTGTAACTAGCACAGTGCTGTACGCCGCAGTAAACCAGTAGCAGTTATAAGGCGGCAACAGCTGTCGTGAATTGTATTCTGCTTTAAGAGTAATTATATAACCGACAATTCAACGTCTACATTACCACGGGTGGCGTTTGAGTACGGACACACCTGGTGGGCTTGTTCTACTAAGCTTTGTGCCTGACTTTTATCTAAATCCCCCAGTGAAACCGCCAATTTAACAGCAATACCAAAACCTGTTGTGATAGGGCCAATCGCAACTTGTGCATCAATCTTACTGTCTTTTGGCAGGCTGACCTTGGCTTGGCCTGCAACCAGTTTCAGCGCACCGATAAAACAGGCTGCGTAACCTGCGGCAAATAATTGCTCTGGATTAGTACCCGCGCCATCGTCGCCACCTAAACCTTTTGGCGTAGATAGCGTAAGTTGTAAACGACCGTCGTCTGATTTAGCGCTGCCTTCACGGCCGCCTGTGACTGTTGCATTGGCGGTGTATAACACGTTGTCTAATTGCTGCATGATGATGTCCCGTAGATAAATAATAATTAGTTTGCATGCAAAATAATACTAGTAAGCTCACTGTATTGCAAATACTTTGTGTGCAAAGTAAAATAACGGCGAAATCTAGGAGTAATAATGAAATACGATCAGCTTAAGTTAGACCAGCAGCTCTGCCACCGCTTATACATCGCCTCTAACGGTTTGACTCGCGCCTATAGACCCTTGCTTGATGCTTTAAATTTAACCTACCCACAATACGTGGTGATGATGGCTCTATGGGAAGAAGATGGGATTACAGTGCAAACTCTGCTGCAGAAAACCGCCGTAAACGGTGGTGCTATGAGTTTGATTTTAAAAAAGATGATGGATAAAAAGCTGTTGTCAGTCACCCCCAGTGATGAAGACAAACGCAAGAAGCTAATTCACTTGCTGCCAACAGGTATACAGCTGCAAGAGCAAGCGGCAGAAGTGCCCACTAAAATACAATGCTCTTTTGCAAACATAGAGAAAAGCGATTTACATCAGTTAATCAACTTACTCGATAAAGTTTGTTTAGATTTAGACACGACCGCTGAACCTGAATCATGATTAAGTAGCTGGTAGAAATATTCCCCTTGCAAACCACTGACCCGGAAACCGGCAGGAACAGCCGGCAATAAGAGTGACAAGAATTAGATTCTTGCCACAGATATCTACCCACAAATTATGAGTTTTTTAATAGAGTAATGAATAGCTTATTATTACTCAGAACCCTATTGTCAAAATCACGCCTCACGCCTCACGCCTCACGCCTCACGCGGATTTGAAGTCGAAGGGACTAAAAGAAATGCACTATTGCTAGAGGGTGGTGGCTATGTGAATGAGTTATACATGGCTAAGTTACTAATTACTTAATAATATCCTTTT
>MABF01000144.1 GCA_002163025.1 'Osedax' symbiont bacterium Rs2_46_30_T18 | reverse complement strand
GCATCGCCAATGCCATAATCACAGCAGTCAGTGGACGTTCCCACATAAAGCTCATGCTCTCGTCGTTGATTAACAGTGCACGTCTCAAATTATCTTCCAGCATGCCGCCGAGGATGAACCCTAACAACATCGGCGCCAGCGGAAAATCTAACAACTTTAAGCCGATTGCCGCTATACAGATAATCACCATCACTTGAATATCAAAAGCATTAAATGAAACCAGATACACGCCTGTTAGTGAGAAAAATAAGATCAGTGGAATCAATATAGGTCTTGGAATTTCCAGTAGCTTGGCGATATAGGGGATCAGCGGCAAGTTCAGAATCAGCAGTACCACGTTGCCCAGATACATAGAGACTATTACTGACCAAAACACATCCGGATGATCGATAAACAACTGTGGTCCAGGCTGGATGCCATAAGCGATTAAAGCGCCTAACATGACGGCCGTTGTACCGGACCCTGGAATACCCAAAGTCAATAGCGGCACAAAAGAACCGGTAGAGGCAGCATTATTAGCCGATTCAGGTGCTGCCAGACCTCTTAAAGAGCCCTTACCAAAACCTAATTTAGCTTTTGCAGAGGCTAAATTCCGCTCAATACCATAAGCTAAGAAAGCCGCAATAGTCGCTCCGGCGCCGGGAAGAACACCAACTATAAAGCCCAGCACCGAGGAGCGAACCATAGTCGGGGCCACTTCTTTGATTTCGGCCTTGGTCAGCTTCATACTGCCAAGAGAACTGGTATCATTCACCTTAGATTGCTGTGCATCAGTGCTTTTATCCATCACTGACATTACAACTTCAGCCAGGGCAAAGGTAGCCATCGCCAGCAACAGGAAGCTCAAACCGTCGATGAATTCTAGCGAGCCAAAAGTGAAACGCTCGACGCCATTAGACCTGTCTGTTCCCACTGTGGAGAGCATTAAACCCAATACACACATCATCAGTGCTTTGAGAATATTTCCTTTACCGGCAAAAGCTGCCACTGCGGTCAAACCTAGAACCATCAAGGCAAAGTAATCACTGGACTGGAAACTCAGTGAAACTGTTGCCAGCATTGGGGCAAAAAAGATTAAAAAGATCGCCCCTATAGTACCGCCAACAAACGAAGAGTATGCCGCTAGCGCCAGCGCTTTACCTGCCTGTCCGCGCTGCGCCATCGGATAGCCATCAAAGGCTGTCACAACGGTTGCCGAGCAACCCGGGGCGTTTATTAATATTGAAGAAGTAGATGCGCCAAACACAGCGCCATAATAAACACCGGCCATAAGGATAATACCCGATGACGGATCCAAGCCGTAAGTTACCGGTATCATTAACGCTACCGCCGATACTGGGCCCAAACCAGGTAACATGCCGATAAAAGTACCGGCGAAACAACCGACAAACAGCATTAACAAATTGAACGGCATAACTGCTGTGGTCACACCTATATAGACACCTTCCCACATAAATTAGACTCCCATCCATTGTAATACTGCACCTGGTGCAAGATAAATATCCAGCAACTGTGTTAATCCATACCAAAATACTGTCACTAGTGGCAGTGAGCAGAAAAATAACAATATTTTGCGCCGCTCTCCCAGTAGCCAATAACCACAAAGTAAAAATAGCGTCGTGGCAATTAAGAAACCCAAAGTTTCCAACACTACGCCGTAAACAACCATTAAAGCCATTAGCTTAGCCGCAATAGTCCAGTCTAGTTTGGGTAGATCAGATTTCTGCTCATCTCTGGAGGTAAACAAAAGTGCCAGTGATAGGCATACACCTATTATTGCGAGAACGGTTGGAAGGGTTTTAGCAGTGAATACTTCATATTCATCACCGGGGTACATAGGAATTAAAGTAGTGGAATAACCGTAGGCGAGAGAAAGCGCCAGGAATATTAAACCACCGATACGGTTTTTAGCTATTGTCATATACATTAAGGGCCAACATCAAAGCTAGCCCTCCTCTTTAGTAGTGAAAGATCTGACTAAGTCTCGAGTAGTGCGCTGAGATCGACAAACAATCGGGACTTATTGAGAGCTTCCATCCATATTAGTCGTATGAGTGGCACGACAGCCCAGGCCGTGCCACTCAAGCTAAGTGATATTAGCTATTACTTAAGGAAACCTAATTCTTTCATTAGAGATCCTAGCTGCTCTTCCTGCTGCTCAAGGAATGCGTAGAATTCATCAGCATTCTTGTAAACGTTAACCCAACCGTTACGTCCACGTACAGTTTCCCATTCAGGAGTCTTGTACATAGCTTCTAGAGTTTCATTCCACTTAGCCACTTGCTCCTTCGAAACACCCGGTGCTGCGAAGAATCCACGCCAGTTAGCGAAAACAGTGTTGTTACCCATTTCCGTCATAGTCTTAACATCTGGAGCATCTCCAACACGCTCAGGTGCAGTGATACCTAAGATACGTACTTGACCACCTTTAGCCAGTGCCAAAGCTTCGCCTAAACCCGTTGAAAGGATTTTAGCTTCTCCAGATAGAAGACCAGCCATTGCCTTTCCGCCAGCATCGTAAGGGATGTACTTAAGTGTACGAGGATCTAGTCCCTCTGCTTTAATAACTGCAGCTGCAACTAGGTGATCTAGTGATCCACGAGCTGATCCACCGGCAAACTTAAGTTTTCTTGGGTTCTCTTTGAACAGTGCAACCGCCTGGCTCCAATCTGTAAGAGGGCTGTCAACTTTAACGACAAAAGCGCCGTAATCGGCAATAGTGCCGGCGACTGGTGTTAAATCACGGAAACTCTGTGGGAATACTTTAGTGATAGAGCGCACAACGATTGGCGTTGAATTAACCATCAAAGTATCAGGTGAGTTCTTAGCAGTCTCGATTAAGTGCGCGATAGCTTTACCGCCGCCGCCACCAGACATATTTTGGAAAGAAGCTTCTTTAACTAAACCAGATTTAGTTAAGGCTTCACCAGTACCACGTGCAGTACCATCCCAACCACCGCCAGCTCCACCAGGGATCAAGAAGTGAATTTTTTCAAGTTTTGCTTCAGCGGCTACTGAAAATGAGAAACTGCTTAGTAGGCAACCTGTGATTGCAGCAGCTAGTAAAGTACGACGTTTGATAGACATGTTTTTCTCCTTGTTGTTTTCGTTATGAGAAACACAATAGAGGTTACAATAGCAACTGAACAGCTTATGAAATTAAAGGCTTTTTAGTTTATTCTGCACATTTTGTTCATAAAGTTCACGCCGTAAATAAAGTATTTCTCTGCGGAAAACAATTTGTAAAACTGCAAATGATATTAAAATTATTATAGAGGAAAAGGCAGCTGAACTGCACACTAAACAGTCCAGCTTCCAAAGTTGCCGTGACTGGCAACTGATTATGTTAGCAATAGATAGATCCTGTGACAGCCCAGATGTTCCTCAACATTGGAAATATAGTTGAGTAATTTCACTTGTCAAACTTATCACCCTATTTTTCATATAGATACATTACTGCAAGCCTATATATATATCAGTGATCAATTCGTGCTCAGCCACTTCTGGAAAAAAATTTATGTATTCAAAGAAACACGGAAAATCTGCCAAGTTCTGGTTGTTTTCACTCAGCCATTGGCAATATAAGTAGCGTACTTTCACATCTAACTGATCGTGCGACCCGTGATGACGGATACAAGCGTAGCGCCCCGCAGGTATTACTTTGTTTATTATGCCCCAATCATTTTGGGCAACAGGTTGTTGAACCTCCCCGCAAACATCAAAGCGGAATTCATCCGGGTCAGTGGTTTTTGGATCACTGTACACCAAACCATAAGTGCTACTGCTAGCAACAGGCGACAACTTACTTTGCTTGCGCCAGTCGATAAATTTCTCAATGCTATAGTTTAGCTTCCCTACCGCTCCCAGGTGTTCCAACACTGCAATAAGTGTCTTGGGGAAATCTATTACTCTCACGTCCATATGCTCAGTTCCTCGCGGTGCAGTAAAATGATATTTTTCCAGCCAAGGCTCCCACAAAGGTTTTTTTCTAAAGTCCCTCGGGGTCTGTGAAAATGCTTTTTTGAATGCTCGACTAAAAGATTCCGGGCTGGAAAAAGCGGCATCTAAGGCAATATCTAACACCGACTGGTGCGGATTAAATACCAGTTGATAAGAGGCTCTTTTCAAGCGCAGCAATTGCAGATATTTGTATAAGCTGATGCCGCTGTATTCGCTAAATAGTCGATGAAAATGAAATTTGGAAAAACAAGCCACTTCACTCAATACATCTAGACTCAGGTCATCATCTAAATGTTGATCTATATACGAATAGACCAGCGTCATTTTCTGCCGATAATCCAGCTGCTGTACTTTTGCATTCATTATTTCAGGTTTCACTTTATTTCCTTTACGGCGCCATATTGAACGCTTTTATATTTCAGTACCTGATAGATCTTGCTGTTTTGGCGAATATTGAAAGTCGATATATATTAGCGGTGCTGTCAGTCCGTTGAAGTTGCCTCTCACAACGACAAAGTGATGTTATAAAAAATATTTTTTGCTAAAGATTCACAAAATACCTTAGGTATTTCTAATTAAGTTTTATGGAAAATAGAGCGATAAATAACTGGCAAACACACACATTAACAAATTATAAACTGTCAAAAGAGCTAGTGACAGACAGTATTTATTTTTTATTGGCCC
>MABF01000034.1 GCA_002163025.1 'Osedax' symbiont bacterium Rs2_46_30_T18 | reverse complement strand
GTCCGCCAAACACTGCCAATATCACTAACACTATTAAGGTTGTTAATGATGTCACTATAGTACGGCTCAAAGTTTGAGTTAATGAAATATTCATTACCTCAAGCGGGGTCTCGCTGCGCAGCTTTCTGAAGTTCTCACGTATTCTGTCAGATACGACTATAGTATCGTTCAGTGAATAACCGATTACCGCCAAAATAGCAGCCAATACTGTCAGATCAAACTCGAGACGCAACACTGCGAAAAATCCTAGTACGATAATAACATCGTGCGCCAGTGCAATAACCGCACCGACTGAAAATTTAAGCTGGAAGCGGAACGTCACGTATACCATGATCATAAACAGCGCCAGCAGCATGCCTAAACCACCTTGCTCGCGTAACTCTTCACCGACAACGGAGCCGACAAATTCTGCACGTCGTAATTCAATCTGCTGATCCGAATTGGCTTTAAGTACCTTTAGTATCTTGTTGCCAAGTTCAGGATCGTGAGCTTCCTGCAGCCTGATCAGAATATCTTTAGAAGAGCCAAAGCTCTGCACTACGACATTGTTAAACCCTGCTGCTTCCAGCTCAGTACGTATCTGCTTGCTGTTGGCATCTTGCTGATAGTGAACTTCTACTAAGCTACCACCGGTAAAATCCAGGCCAAATTTCAGCCCATTCACCGCCATAGCACCAATAGAGATAATCAATAGCAGCGCCGAGAAGGCCAGGGCGATTTTACGCGCCCCCATAAAATTGATAATTTTTTTATCTACATTCATTAGATGCGCCTTCTATATCGACAATGATTTAAGCTGGCGACCGCCATAACTTAAATTAACTAGAGCACGAGTCACCATAATCGCGGTAAACATCGAGGTCACAATACCTACCGATAGCGTGATCGCAAAACCTTTAACAGGGCCTGTACCCATAGAGAAAAGTATTACCGCTGCAATTAAGGTGGTGATGTTGGCATCCAAAATAGTGGTAAAGGCGCGATCAAAACCGGCGCTTATCGCCGACTGAGGAGGTAAGCCATTGGCTAGCTCCTCTTTTATTCGCGCAAATATCAGCACGTTGGCATCCACCGCCATACCGACGGTCAATACAATACCGGCGATTCCTGGCAAAGTTAATGTAGCGGAAAGCAGGGACATAACCGCCGTTAGCAGTACCAAGTTTATCAGTAGTGCGACGTTGGCTAGCAGGCCGAATACACGGTAGTAGAACAACATGAACAACAGCACTAAAGCAAAGCCAATTTGCACTGAAGTCATACCTAACTCGATATTTTCAGCACCTAAGCTAGGACCAACTGTGCGCTCTTCGACAAAGTAGATAGGCGCCGCCAGGGCACCGGCACGTAATAACAACGCCAGTTCCGTTGACTCACCCGGGCCATCCAGACCGGTAATTCTAAATTCGTTACCTAGTACTGATTGGATTGTTGCCAGGGAAATAATTTTCTTTTCCTGGTACTTGATTCTTTTGGCAACTTTTTCTCCATCGACATTCACGTAAGCAGTACGGGTTTTGTGCTCGATAAACAATACCGCCATGCGGCGACCAACAGCATCACCAGTGGTGCGCGCCATCAGCTGCCCACCGCTAGAATCCAAGGTAATATTAACCTGAGGCGAGCCGTTTTCATCAAAAGATGCTCGGGCATTAGCGACATTGGCACCAGAGACTATGATATCTTTTTCAATGGTGGCGCTGCGACTTTCCTCGGAGCGGAAAGTAAAGCCTTCAGTTTTAGTGCGCGACTCTCCAGGTTTGGCTTCAAGACGGAATTGCAAGTTAGCTGTTTTACCTAAGATGCGCTTGGCTTCTGCAGCATCCTGGATACCAGGCAACTGTACTACAATACGGTTGCGGCCCTGTCGTTGTACCAGAGGTTCTGCAACACCCAGCTCGTTGACACGGTTACGTAAAGTGGTCAGGTTCTGCTTAATCGCATAATCTTCAATGTCTTTGATGGTCGCTTCGGTCAATGTTACAACAACATAGAAATTACCGTTACGCTCCTCAGCGATGACTAAAAATTCTGGGTATTCATTGCGAATAAAGCTCTTGGCTTTATTGCGTACTTCATCGGTAGAGAATTTTACTGCAATTGAGCCATCAGCTCCGCGTTCAACCGCCTTGTATCTGAGTACTTCTGTACGTAATTTTGTTTTAATCTCGGAAACATAAACATCCAAGCGACTTTTAACCGCCACTACCATGTCCACTTCTAACAAAAAGTGCACACCGCCGCGTAGATCCAGACCCAATTTCATTGGCCCGGCACCTATATCTTCTAACCACTGTGGGGTGGTAGGCGCTAAATTCAGTGCAACGACATAATTATCACCTAATAGCTCGGTGACCACTCGTTTAGCTTTTAGCTGCAGATCGCCATCAGTAAATCTGATTAGAGCACTTTTGCCTGTCAGTTCACTGGATTTAAAATCGATCTTTTCTCTTTTGAGCTTTTTTTCGACGCGTTCCATCAGCGCTTCATCGGTTTGGTAAATACTGCGTGTTCCAGACACTTGAAGTGCGTAATCTTCAGGATAGAGATTAGGAGCTGCGTAGATAACACCAAAAACCAGCACAAACATAATCAGCAGGTTTTTCCACAGGGGATAACGGTTGAGCATAGTGCTCGCTTCCTTTTCAGATACGAAAACGCCATTTTTCAATGGCGTTTGGAGGAGTATCTTTTTATTCAGGGCAATTAATAATAGCGCGCCGGATAAAAAGACAGCCTATTATTAAAGATTTTTCATTGTGCCTTTAGGTAGTGCTGCCGCGATATGTACTTTTTGAAAACTCAATTTAGTACCTTCGCTAACTTCCAGGGTCACGTAGTCATCATTTAACTTAACAACTTTACCTATGATGCCACCTGATGACATAACCTCATCACCTTTCTCGATAGCCGCTACTAGGTTTTTATGATCTTTGGCACGTTTCGCCTGTGGACGCCACATGAAGAAATAAAAGATCAGACCGAAGCCAACCAACATGACCATCTGAATCATTCCACCATCGGCAGCTGCCCCGGCGCCTTCAGCATAAGCTGGAGATATAAAAAAGCTCATTACTACTCCTAAAAAATTGTTATTAAATTATTATCCAAAAAATATCACCGGCTATTTTCTAACCTTGATGTCATGCAAGAAGCGTATCTGGCTTGCCCGCATGTGTCCCTGATAGTGCATCCAAGAATAAGTGCCCGCTAGCTTAGCACGACACTATATTCTGGCAAACTTTATTCCCGCAAGCTGGGAACTTCGATACCGCGCTTGCGATAAAACTCTGCCACAAACTCGTCAAAGTTACCTTCATCTAACGCTTTACGTATATCCATCATCAGGCGCTGATAAAAACGCAAGTTGTGAATAGTATTCAGCTGTGATCCCAAAATTTCTTTGCACTTATCTAAATGGTGTAAATAAGCGCGACTAAAGTTGCGACAAGTATAGCAATCACAAGTTTCATCTAAGGGACTGGTATCTGTTTTATTGGAGGCATTTCTTAGCTTTACAACCCCAGTATCGACAAACAAGTGTCCGTTACGGGCATTGCGGGTAGGCATTACGCAGTCAAACATATCGACACCGCGACGCACTCCCTCGACCAAATCTTCAGGTTTGCCGACTCCCATCAAATACCTGGGTTTATCTTCTGGTAACTGGTGAGCAGTATGATCCAGTATCTTGATCATTTCGTCCTTTGGCTCACCCACTGACAAACCGCCAATCGCATAGCCGTCGAAACCTATATCGGTTAATCCTTGCAGAGACTCATCGCGTAAGTTTTCGTACATGCCGCCCTGGACGATGGCAAACAAAGCAGAGGGACTGTCACCGTGGGCTTTTTTAGATCTGTCGGCCCAGCGCAATGATAAACGCATCGAATCAGCCGCCTCTTGCTCTGTCGCAGGATACGGGGTGCACTCGTCAAAGATCATCACTACATCTGAACCTAAATCGCGCTGCACTTGCATCGACTTTTCAGGATCGATGAAGACCTTGTCACCATTTACCGGTGAATGGAAAGTCACGCCTTTCTCGGTAATCTTACGCATATTACCTAAGCTAAATACCTGAAATCCGCCGGAATCGGTTAAGATCGGCCCCTGCCACTGCATAAAATCGTGCAAATCGCCGTGCTGCTTAATAATCTCGGTACCGGGACGCAACATTAAATGAAAAGTGTTGCCCAGAATCATATGGGCGCCAATTTCCTCTACATCTCTGGGTAGCATGCCCTTGACCGTACCGTATGTACCCACCGGCATAAACGCTGGGGTCTCTACAACACCACGGGGAAAAGTAATTCGACCACGACGGGCTTTGCCATCTTGTTGTAACTTCTCAAATTTCATAAAACAGGTTCTAGACACAAGAATTCCTCTATTTATCGGCGAAACAGGCCAATATTCTTTGCTGTATTCAGCTATTTAAATACTTACTTGTTAACAGTTGTTGGTGTGATAAACATCGCATCACCGTAACTGAAAAAACGATACTTATTGGCCACAGCTTGGTTGTAGGCATTGATAGTATTATCAAAGCCGGCAAAAGCGCTGACCAACATTAACAGCGTCGATTCCGGCAAGTGAAAGTTAGTCACCAACCGATCAACCACTAGATATTTGTAACCCGGATAGATAAA
>MABF01000035.1 GCA_002163025.1 'Osedax' symbiont bacterium Rs2_46_30_T18 | reverse complement strand
AGCTGTTTTACTTTAAGCAGTTAGCGATCCTAGCAGCCACAGGGTAATAATTTTTAGAAAATACAACTTATTTTCTACTCCCGACGGCCGATAGTATCGGTATCAACTAAACACTTTACAGTGAGCAATAGCCACTTGTTTTTGCTGGCTCACTGGATGTGTTTTACAGGGAGAGTATAGTGAAAATTTTATCTTCAGAAGTCGCGTTTAACACGCAACACAGCCGCGAGGAATCGGAAAAGAATCTACGCCGCAGCACTGCAACCCAGACTCAGCAGCAACCAGCGCTCAATCCTGAGCAGCAAATGTTTATCAATCGACAAGTTGAGCTCTCCTACAGCGCCAGAATGCGTGCCCAACAAGACACTGATGTGCAAAGCTACTCGCGAATCAATCTCTCAGGTGACGAATCCAGTTATGTCGATCATCAAAGCACTCACGCAGTGACCCAAACGATTGTTGGCTTAGGGGCAACAGTGTCTAACCTTTCCATTGATGACAATAGCGCCTCGCTGTTAAACCCTCAGCAAACGAATACTTACCGCAGTATCGAGAAGTTACCGGATACTGACAGGCTTAGCCTCAGCCAGAGCAGTGCTAATCCACAAGCTGCCCGCGTGGATATCAGTGAACAACATACCTACAGAGAAAAAGAGCAGTTACATGTAGGCACACAAGGCCGTATTACCACAGCAGATGGCCGGGAAATAGATTTCATGTTGCAACTTAAGATGCAGCGTGATTTTTCTCTGGAGCAGTCTTTAGAAATACAGAGCTCCGAACGAGTCATGATGGACCCACTGGTGATTAACTTAAGCGGTGGTGCCGCCAGTTTAACCAGTAACAGCTTTAGTTTTGATTTAAACGCAGACGGTGCTCGCGAGCAAATTTCTTTTGTTGGCAGCGGCAGTGGTTTCTTAGCCTTAGACATTAATGAAGATGGAGTTATCAATGACGGTTCTGAATTATTTGGTACTCAAGGACAAAATGGCTTTGCCGAATTAGCGCAGTACGATAGTGATAACAACAAATGGATAGATGAAAACGATGCCATCTTTGACAAATTAAAGGTTTGGAGCAGAGACGAAAACGGCCGTGACCAACTAGTCAGTTTGAAGCAAGCGGGAGTAGGTGCTATTTATCTCGGTTCCAGTGTTGGCTCTTTTGACTTAACCGATGCAGAAAACAACTTGCTCGGGCAAGTAAAACGCAGTGGCGTTTTTCTTAGGGAGAATGGCCAAGTTGCCAGTATTCAAGAGCTGGATATCGCCGTTCACAGCCGTGACAAAACCAGTGCCATCGATAACAGTCTTGGAAAAATAGAATTGCAGATAGGAGAATGGCAAGATCAGGCGGAGCAGAACGGCCAGCGAATATTTGATGCCAGACTCAATCAACAACTAGATTTCCAGCAGGGTCCGCAACAGCAAGAAGAGCAGGAAAAGCAGCCAACGTTAATAGACTTTCTGTTCCCCAAACCCGGTAGCAAATATGACAGATCGGATAAACAGCAGCATCGCACAGAGCAGCATCAAGTTGAGACTAAACGCAGTTCTAGATTCACAGGTGCCACACAGCAACCGGAGGACGATGATAAAACAATCGCTGTCAGTAAAGATACCTTTGACATGATGCAGCGCTTAGACCAGCGCAGCAGCGAAAAATATGAATTCGATGAGGACAAATACGCACATTTAAAAGCTATTATTGAAGCTTTGGTGCGCCGCACAGATACAGCCGCTGATAAATAACTGGCGTTTTTACTGTTAGCTGTTAGCTTGCAAGGGAACAGCAGTGCTAAATTTAAGGCAGTCCATCAATATATAAGAGTGGATAGCAACCACTGCGTCGGATAACAATTTTTTGTTTATCAACTCTGAATAGGCTCTCATGCCGGTGCAGTTTACTCTCAATATAAAATCGTACTCACCGGAGGCGCTGTAGCACTCCTGAATTTCGTCTAGACTGTTGATCAGTTCCAACAGCCTGTTTCGGGCATTGGTTGCTGTTTTTGAAAAACTCACCATCACCATAGCGCGAACATCAAAACCCGCCTTTTCCAGATTAAGCAAGGTCGCATAGCGCTCGATTAATCCAGATTCTTCCAACCTTTTCAAGCGACGATAACACTGGGAGGCCGACAAAT
This sequence comes from 'Osedax' symbiont bacterium Rs2_46_30_T18, assembly GCA_002163025.1. Taxonomy (GTDB): domain Bacteria; phylum Pseudomonadota; class Gammaproteobacteria; order Pseudomonadales; family Balneatricaceae; genus Rs1. The sequence continues at coordinate 2,764 of MABF01000035.1, read as the reverse complement.
TAACTTGTTCAGCTAACTGCGAGCGAGAGATGCGGCTGTCTCGTTGTAATAGGTCTAAGATGCGAACATCCTGTCGATCTAAGCTAAGTTGATGCATGAAATCGGTCATTTTGTTAGGGATTTAGCTAAAAGTATCGCACTAGCGCACTTTAAACAAGTAAAAGTTGAGCAGATTATTGCACCCCTTTGCCACTAAAATAGCTTAATCAGAACGCCATTCGCATCACTTAACCTATATGGATATCACTATGTTAGATCTAAACTTTGTTCGCCAGCAATTTCCCGCTTTTTCTGAACCCTCATTAAGTGGCACTGCCTTTTTCGAAAATGCCGGCGGCGCGTATATGTGCCAGCAAGTGATGCAAAGGTTGGACAGCTACTATCGCAAAACCAAAGTACAGCCCTACCATCCTTACCCTCAAGCACAAACGGCAGGGCAACAAATGGACGATGCCTATGTTGAGTTTGCCAACTGGCTCAACGTCAGTGCCGAGGAAGTTTATTTTGGCCCCTCCACCACTCAAAATACTTATGTTTTAGCCAATGCTATGCAGGGATGGCTCAGCGCCGGAGATGAAATCATCGTCACCAACCAGGATCACGAAGCAAATTCAGGTGTCTGGCGCTATTTAGAAAACCGCGGCATGAAAATCACTCAGTGGAGTGTCGATGCGCAGACCGGCTCCTTATCTCTGAAAGCGCTTGAAGCCCTTTTTAGTGATAAAACTAAACTGCTGGTTTTCCCGCATTGCTCCAACATTTTAGGAGAGATAAACCCAGTTGCACAAATCTGCCAGCTGGCCAAAGACCGAGGTGTTCGCACTTTAGTGGATGGGGTCTCTTACGCCGGTCACGGGCTGCCCGATGTAAATGCACTGAATGTAGATATTTATCTGTTCTCCCTGTACAAAGTGTACGGCACCCACCAGGGGGTCATGGTAGTGCGCAGCGAAATGGATCAACTGCTGCACAATCAGGGACACTACTTTAACAGCCACTTGCGCGAAAAACGTTTGACTCCAGCGGGCCCTGATCACGCGCAAATTGCCGCTGCTACTGGCGTTTGCGACTATTTTGACGCACTCTATAAACATCACTTTGCAGATGTTCAGACAGCCAGTGCGTCAGCTAAAGCCACTGCGGTGCATCAACTACTAGTGGAAGCCGAACAAAAAGTACTAGCCCCACTGCTGGACTTTTTTCAACAGCACCCCAGCATTCGTATTATCGGTCCTAACAGCGCCGAAAACCGTGCCCCGACTGTTGCTATCATTGTCCAGGGACACTCTTCTATGAACCTGGCCAAAGCGCTAGGAGAAGTGGGGATCATGTGTGGTGCCGGACATTTCTACTCAGTGCGCCTGTTAGAGGCACTTGGCATTGACACAGAGGATGGAGTACTGCGTTTTTCACTGGTTCATTACACTTCAAACGCCGATGTGCAGCAGCTAATCGATAGCTTAAGTCAATTGATCGACTAATTAGGATTAGACTAGCCGGTATCCCCAGTACCGGCTTTTCTACTTTCAACTTCCAACTTCTAACTTCCAACTAATCACCTACTCCTTGACCTGACTATAACTTCACTCTTTATCCTCCCTACTGACTTATCGGGAGAGTAAAATGAATATTGAACCAAGCGACATTAGCGACACAGAATTTATCCGCCAACTGGAACAGCTACAACTAGCGCCAAAACACTTCAATCACTTGGGGCATCTGCGCCTAACTTGGCTCTATTTGCAACACTTCCCTGCAGACATCGCCAGCGCTAAAGTCTGTCAGACAATTAGCAACTATGCCCGGTATTTAAATGCCCCGCAAAAATTCCATCTGACAGTAACTTGCACGCTAGTGCAGATAATCGCTCAGCGCATGCAGCGCAGTCACCATGACAACTGGCGTGCATTCTATTGCGACAACAAAGATTTACTGGAAAACACTATCGAATTAGTTCAGCAATGTTTTAGTATTGATATATTCGAGTTAGAAATCGCTCGCACTCAGTTAATCGAAGCTGATTTGTATACATTTCAATAGAGGTCGTGCAATGCAGACTATAGGTCAGCTAGTAAAGCAATCTGGGCTGTCGCGCAGCACCTTGCTCTATTACGACAAACTTAAACTACTGTCGCCTTCAGGGCGTTCAGCTGCCAATTACCGGCTCTACACCCATGCTGATGCGCAGCGTCTTGCACAAATTTTGCTATACCGCGAAGCCGGTATCAGTTTGCAAAACATTGCAGTATTACTGAATGCCCAAGAAAGCCAGTTAAGCGCTATTCTCGAGCAGCGCTTAGAGGCGCTAAATTGCGAGATGAGCGAAATTCGTCGTCAGCAACAGCTACTGTTACAACTGTTAGGCACTCGCTCACCCTTAAGATCCAGCAAACTAATGAATAAACAACAGTGGATAGATATACTGCGCGCCAGCGGTATGGATGAAATGGCAATGCGCAGTTGGCACATAGAATTTGAAAGGAAACTACCTTTAGTTCACAGCGACTTTTTACAGTCGCTGGGCATAGAGCCAACGGAGATTGCAACGATCAAGGCCTATCGATAGCTTATAAATAGCCCCTAGCGCGATTTCACTTGGGGCTATTGTCAATCTTAGCTTCAACACTACAGTTATTAGCAACGGCTTAGCGCTGCAGGAAGAACACCCCCGCCAATAGCAATAACACCCCTATAATACGGTTGCTATTGATTTCTACTGTAACACCCGCCAGACCGAAGTGATCGAAGATCAATGACATCACCA
>MABF01000114.1 GCA_002163025.1 'Osedax' symbiont bacterium Rs2_46_30_T18 | reverse complement strand
TGGTAATGGCCGGTACTTTCTTTTGTGCTTTTGGCAGAAGCTCACGGGCATTTTTTTTCACCCATTGGTTGTACGCTGAGTATTGGGCCGCGTAATCGAGTAGTGGCATGTCGAAAGTATCGGCGACACAGTTAGCTGCGGGAGCATTTTTTAAGTAGCTGCGAGAGACAACCGGGATCATGGCCTGGCGATAAACCGCTTGTGATTTAAATAATTTACGATCCTGGCAGAACAGTTGCAGGCCAAAATCCAGTTGGTTAGTTTCTAGCAAACGTTCAATTTCTGCATCCTCAGCGATGGTCAGGGCAAATTCGACTTGCGCATACTCATGCTTAAAGATGCGGATCATCTCTGGTAAATAATTAACAGCTTGTTCCATCCACAGACCAATTCTGATTAAACCCCGTGCCTGTCGCTTTCCTGACTTTAGCTCTAGCAGCGCATTCTCCATGGCCATTAACTGCGGCTTAAACAACTTATATAGGTTATCACCATCTGCTGTAAGCGTGATCTTTGGTCCCTGGCGATGAAATAAGCTTAGTTCCAGCTCATATTCCAATTGTTGCAACTGCAGTGAAATAGCTTGTTGGCTGCGCAGTAATCTATTGGCCGCCAAGGTGATGCTACCGCTATCGACCACTTCTATAAAAGTGCGTGCTTTATTAAAGTCCATTTTATCGACCGTTAGTGAATATCAGATGAGGAGATTTTAGCACAAGTTTTTTTAAATTAATTTGTAAAATTTCTCGTTTTTAATTGTGATAATCGACGTGGATAATGACCTTGTTGAAAGCAATCATTTGAACAGACAAGGAATAACAATATGAATCCAATTACTGAAAAAAGCACTCACAGAAATACTAGCGCCATAGTCATTATCGAGGCAACCTTCAATGCAAACGGCATGCACACTCCTGAGTTTAAAGAGTACTCACGACGCTCAAATGCCAATGGTGAAGCCCAGGGCGGGGTGGTTTTAGGTAAGTATCAGATTACCGATAACTTAGCAGAAGGTGAATTACCGCATCTGCTATTGGTGATCGAATACCCCGATAGTGAAAGCGCCCGCAATGCCTTTAGCAATGCAGAGTACTTGTCGATATTGCCGCTGCGCAAAGTGGCTTTTAAGCAAGTAAAAATTTACACCACCAACAGCCTGCTGGCTTAACGACTATTATCAGATAGAGGAATAATCTATGAAAACTGAGATTAATGTAGCACTGACTTTGCTTGTGAGCACACTGCTCAGCCAAACGGCGCAGGCTCAGAGCTTTGGCTTATTTGGCATGTACCAAACTAAAGCCAATGACAATATTGTTGTGAACATACTGCAAGACAATATTCAAGGTTGTGTACTGCGCCGCCAGGGGGATTCTTTAGGGGCTCAGGGTGACTACCAACTGCAGCAAACTAATCGCTTCTTTTTATTAGAGTGTGAACAACCACAGCTGATAAAGCCCAGTAGCCAAGGGTTAATCAGCACATTAGAAAAAAATAGTGAAAACCTAATGTTAGTTGAAGGGCCTATGCTGCCATTTTCAGATGTCGCTTTAGAGCAGCGAGGTGTTGGCCGCAGTTATATATTTAAGCTCAGTGATTACAATAACCTATCGCCGGTGCAACGGCGCAGCGATGTGCAAAAACTGTCGGCGAAAGCAGCCCAGCTGCCATATCACTACAGTACTGAAGCTTTTATGCGGATCACTGATGCCTATGGTCTGGCAAGACCTGATGAGCTGGTGGTGATCTATTACAACAGTACCGAACAAGGGCAGAAATTTCGCGATCAGAACCTGGATTTAATGCGCCAAATAGGCAAGTTTAATCAGCAGCATCTGACTCGCTTTAGCTACATAGGGGCGCAGTCAAACTTGTAGTATCGCGCCAGCATCCATTTGTAACTTTAGCCCATTAAATAACTAAAATTGCATAGTTGCACTGTAATAGAGGCTCTGAACAGACATTAGTCCAGAGTCTTTTTCATAACTGTAATCATCAATATCGATCATATCACCCGCTTCATGAAGTGCCCTGAAACTGGCATCAATTGCATAGCATTTGTCATTTTATGCAAAGCCGCAATGCCGCGACGCAGATAGAATACTGCCTGAAAATAGCAATGGGATTAAAAGTAAAACTGTTATGCAAAAGATATTTACCCGTCGTGGGATAGTCAAACCCCTACTGATTCTCGGTGCTGCGAGCTGTGCATTTTTGCTACTCAATAAGGGTGCCCAGCTATTGCATATACAGGCATCCGACCTATTAGTGCAATGCTCGGCAACAGCGATCGGAAACACAGATAAATTTGCTTATAGCGTCTTAGCAGGCATTGCCTCAAGCAAAGCGAGCGATACGCAAATGATGAATCCGAGTGTCGTATTAGAGCAATTTTCAAAAGCTTTGCAGAGTGACTTCTCAGCTAATAACGCCATCGATAGTTGTGAAGTGGTGGCCTTAGTGTATTTGAAGGTTTATCAATGACAGGATTAATTAGCGTTAATACCATTAGCAACCAGTCAATCCAGTCCTTGACCCTTAGCTTGATTGACTCTCAACCGATGAAAAGCACATCGCAAGTGGCTAAGTTTAAAGTGCTACTTAACCATCTGGTTTGCTACCTGACACTCAATACTCAGGAGTATTGGCACTTGTCGGTACATCAACTTGAGGGCAAGCATCATGCTCAGATTTTTGGCTTGCTGCAGCACTGCAGCTCAGATGACTCGATCATCTTACAAGTACCTGAAAAACTCCTTAAAGCTTGGAACATATCAGATGTTAATGGATTAAGTGTAGCGCTGATAAGTATCTGGGATGACATTATTACCCAAGATATCGCTGTTCTTTCTAAAGGCGCTGCTGGGGAAGTGTTGTTTGTTGAAATTATGAAGATCATAGCCCGGGGCTTGATCGATACAAAAGAACAGAATTAACCTAGATAGAATTTATAAGTTTAATCATTTACTACTCAGGAAATGTTATGAAAAGTTTCATCGTACTAGGCACACTGATGCTCCTTAGCGCCGCGGCTTCAGTTACTACTGTCGCTAATGCCACAAACAGTGAGATAGAGCATCCCGTGAAGAGCTTGTACAAGGATAGGGAATGTTCAGTGCTGGCAACCAAAATGAACCGTGAAGCCTCGCCCGAGATCACTATCAGTGGGCTTTAGCGGCCAGGGGCTGAAATATGCATGACAAAAATGCAGTTTAAAAAAGCCAGGGACAGAACTCTGCACCATTGGGAGTTTGTCGAAGAAAACATGGGCGCTGAAAACTTCCAAAATTATCTCAAGGCAGTGTATTACCCGCGGTGTAATTCAAGCAGGGAAAAAACCTAAATAAATAAGCACTCTATTGGCAATATCGAAAACGCCAAGAAGCCTATGTTTCATGTTTTTGATGAAAATAGAAAAGTTGGCGCATTGGGCACTTTTATTGTCACAGATTGCCGATTTTTGTCGAGCATCTTGGCCTAAAATACCCTCATAGATTAACCACTGACTACTACACGAGAGATCATCACATGCTTATTAAGATATTAGTTACCCTCACCATTAGCGCATCACTATTAATTCCTGCAACTCAAGCAGCAGCTGCTGGTATTGCACACAACAAGCGGGTGCACACACCGGTTATAGGAAAACCTGTTGTTAGCCCTCGCAGAGTGATGATGAAACGTTCACACTGGAATCGTCACAGTTACAACCGCGGTTTTTATGTGGCAGCCGGTCTTGTTCTGGGCTTAGTTATTGCAGATATCAACTCTGTACCAGATACCGGTGTCGTTTCTTTTGTCGATAATGGAGTGACGTATTTTGTGGTCAATGGCCAGAAGTGTGTAATTGTTGGTGGCCAGTTTGTCGCTGTAAGCTAACGCAGGACTCCCCCTTGATTTTGCCTCAGTACTCCTTGGTGTTGGGGCTTTTTTTGGCCTATCAAGTAATTGAACAGATAACCCGGTAAGAAAGGGAAATTCTAGCTTAGTTCAGTAATAAATAAACCCAGTAGGCGCATTGAGATAACTGATTAATGATGAGACGGTTTTTGAAAGCCACATTGATAATAGTCTTAGTTGCTATAGGTTCATGTATCGCTGGCGTATCACTGTCAATGTTGGTTCAACCATCAATAGAGGGTGTCACCTTTTACCAGCGCTAGAGTAATATTTAACACAGCGCTCAGCTACAAGCGCATTTCAAAACAGTTGCGTTGATGGGTTTTGCCGGTCTTCTTCAACAATCGACATGATTTTTATGCCTTAGGTCGAGAAAGAGGGTAGCGGCTGAAGTCGTTGTCGGAGCAGCTCAAGAACGATTCTCGAGCTTAAGCTGCTGCAATGATAGTCTCTGTCGGCGAGAGTTTAACTCACTTAAACACTACCGTTTTATTACCGTCAAGAAACACCCGGTGTTCAATGTGCAATTTCACCGCGCGCGCAAGAGCAAAAGTTTCAGTATCACGACCCACTGCCACCAGTGATTCCGGGCTGTAAGTGTGATCTACAGGTTGAACTGACTGCTCGATGATTGGCCCTTCGTCTAAATCGGAAGTGACGTAATGAGCGGTCGCACCAATCAGTTTAACCCCGCGAACATGTGCCTGGTGATAGGGCTTAGCGCCTTTAAAGCCCGGCAAAAAGGAGTGGTGGATATTAATAGCACGTCCCTTTAACTGGGTGCATAAATTGTCGGTAAGTACCTGCATGTAGCGGGCCAGAACGACCAATTGAGTACCAGTCTCTTCGACGATTTCCATCAGTGCCAGTTCTTGCTCGCGTTTGTTTTCCTTATTGACCGGCAGGTAGATAAACCTGATACCTTCTCTCTCGGCCATAGGACGCAAATCCAGATGGTTTGAAACAATAGCCGTCACTTCCATGTTCAGCTCACCCTTGCGCAGACGGTAGAGTAGATCGTCCAGGCAGTGGTCGAATTTGCTTACCATAATCAGTACTTTAGTGGCGCTGTTGGCATCAAATAAGCTCCAGGTCAGATCAAATTTTTCAGCGACATCATTAAATTGCAACTGCAGATCTTCTAGGGTGCTTTCGCCTGATTCAATGTAGCCTACGGCGCGTAAAAAGAATTGACCACTCTCCTCATCGTCATACTGAGACAGCTCGCTGATGTAACATCCGCGCTCGGCTAGAAAACTGGTGACCCCAGAGATAATTCCGCTACTGGCATTGCAGCTAACTTTTAGGATGAATGGATGTTCTTTCATATTATCAATGCTCATGTTATTACCTATAATTCCTTCGCTGGGGTATTAAAACGAGTAAATCTCAGTTACTCGATCGTCGGGAGCATGCTCAGTTGTGTTTCTGGCTGATTATTATTCTCCCTTATGAATGGCGCCATTCTAATTAAACATCAATTAGACCCTTGTCTGATAGCACACTGAAATTGACTAAAGCTCACCTATTTTACTTTCATGCGCCTTAAAAGGCATCTGATGATCTTAGTTAAATTGACTACTGATAAATACTCAGGGAGTTACGGGGCATTTAATAGCCTATCCTTACAGTGACTTAGAGGGCTATTTCAGTGTGTCTAGTGGTTCTATGTTACTCTTCGCAGTCTTAAACTATTATCCATCAACTACATGGCGCTCATTTATGTCCATTTCTCTCTATCATGTCAACGCTTTTAGCAGTGATGCCTTTGGCGGTAATCCGGCGGCAGTTTGCATTTTAAGCCAACTTAAAGCCGATACCTGGATGCAGTCAGTGGCGGCGCAAATGAACTTGTCGGAGACTGCCTTTGTTTTCGACAATGGCCAGAACATCTCTCTGCGCTGGTTTACCCCAGAGCGCGAAGTGGATCTGTGTGGTCATGCAACGTTGGCCAGTGCTCATGTGCTCTGGCAATACGGCTATGTGGCTCAGGGACGAGAAATTGCGTTTCACAGTAAATCTGGGGTGTTAACAGCGCGGCAAAAAGACGGGCTGATTGAGTTGGACTTTCCGGCAGTTGAGCCCAAGACTGTAAAGGCACCGGCAAAGTTGATCGAGATGTTGGGGATATCGCCAATTTACACGGGTAAATTTGGCGCTAAGTACTTGTTTGAATTAGAGACTGAACAACAGCTGCTGGCTGTTAAGCCGAATATGTCAGAACTTTTGACATTAGCAGAGCGAGGAGTGTCTGTTACTTGTGCTGACAGCAGCGGCCAATATGATTTTGTCTCGCGCTATTTTGCCCCTTGGGTGGGCATAGATGAAGACCCGGTCAATGGCTCATCACACTGTGCGTTAACACCCTTTTGGTCACAACGTTTAGGCAAAACCCGTTTAACCGCCCGACAGGCATCCGCACGTGGCGGTGATTTAAGCTTGCAGCTGGCAGGGGACAGAGTGAAAATCAGCGGCACTGCAACTACCGTAGTATCTGCCCAGTTATTAGTGTAAGCCAGCGGCTTGGCTGTAGCGCGGTTTGGTGGCTACATAGTAGCTGGGATGCCTGCTGCCACCATTGCCAGGAGAATGCTTGGAGCAGACAGTGGCTGTCAGATGATTCATCGCTGTGACCGCCAGTTCGTATTAACGACTGAATGTGAAGCCTTTTACAGCGCCTATACGGCATTGCTGGGTTCAGGGATCATCAGCTGCTGGTCTCGACAACATTTTCACCCTGGGATTTAAACAATACAGCCAAGAGTGAAAAATCCAGTAACGACCAAGCTATGCATTTTTAAGCAATTGCAAAGCGGTCAATTATAGCAAGTGTTGATCGATTGCAGGGGCCAGTGAGACATTTATTTGCACTCTGGCCCAGTGGCCATTTGCTCAACGCCAAAGCGAAATGTTTAAAAGAATTTATGCAGCAGTATATAGAGGAGAATCTGGCAGAGTTTTAGCCGAAACCCAGCTAAACAGGCCATAGTTTGAAGGTTTTAGTGCTGTCTATAGATTTGCAGGTCCCAGATAAATTTAAACCTCAAGAGCGTCGCTCTTGAGGCTAGGTATCAATAACCGGCTACTAAGGCAGGTAAATGACTGTCCAAAGATATCAACAAATACCCAGTATGTATCTACGACAAATGCCCGAATTATCAATCAACATGCAAATCAGAGATTTTCCTAGCGCTTTTCTGCTGCAGTTATTTAGCGCTGTTTAAAGGCATAAAAAAAGCTCCCGATGGGAGCTTTATAATGCTTGCAAAAATGTTGTGACTATTGGGAAAAAGGTCCCTGCAAGCCGTTCTTTTGCATCGCTGTGGCATAGATATTAGATTGCAGTACCAGATCAGAGCCGTATTGCTGCAACATTTGCTGACGGCGTTCCGGGTCTTTAGTGGCGCTGATCGCGCCCCAGAAAGCTGCCATTTGCTGCGCAGATTCGCGTAATTGCTGCATCTGTTGTTCGTCTAAACTCGCCAGCTGTGCCGGATTAACTTTGCCAACACCGTTAACCGTTTTAGCACCCGCGCTAGTGTAGCCCTCTGGCAGATCGCCTTTCAGGTTAGTCACTTTGCGATATTGAATCACGTCGAATATCTGGTTCACTGCCTGTTTAGCCCCTTCCACACGGGACATGTGCTCAGTATCGGCAGCGGCGTGTGGCAACAGCTCCATCTTGCCCTGATGCTTGGCGTAGATGGTGCGATAGGGAACCATAGGGCCGCTCAGTTCACCGCTAGCAGGATCTTTAAACAGATCTGCATCGATGGCCGCGTAGCGAACCTGGCCACTGGCGAGTGCTGCATCCAACGCATCGATGTCAACGACTTCACCACGATCGTAATTGACCAACACAGCACCTTGTCTCATCGCTGCGAAAACGCTCTGATCAATCAGACCAGCGTTGCTGAAAACACCCGTGTCTGCATTTAATGCTCCAAGACCGGTGTGCGGGCTGATGACATCGGCATCGCGGGCAGCATCGACAATAGTCGCGGCGTACTCGAAACCTTCTGACTCTATCCAGCGCTGATGTGCGGGGCGCGCATAAACGGCGACTTGCATACCAAAAGCTGCGCCTATCTTCGCCACTTCACGACCGATGTTGCCATAACCTATTACCGCTAAACGTTTACCTTCAAGCTTAGTGGTTGGGTATTGTGCCAGGTTTTTACCGGTATCAAAATCACCTGCAACTACTAGCTCGTGCATACGCTGAACTTGCAAGTCCGGCAGTACTTTAAGCAGTGCTTTGAAAGCGGCCTGTGCGGTTGCTCTGGAATTAAAGCTTGGGGTATTCATCAATGGTGCGGTACCACCGTCGCCATTGCCGCCGCCCCAGTTGCTTGAACCCATGTTGCCGGTACCGGCACCAATACGTACTCCGCCCAAAGTAAACCTGGCGGCAGCGGGGAAGAAAGTCGCCGCGGCTATGGTGGCGTCATATTGATCATCACTGGTTTGCGCTAATAATTCTTGTTCACGGCTCAGATCCGGCTGGTAGAAGAAGTGAATTTTACCGGCTTCTAGTGCTGCGCCTTCAGGGATAGGGCCTGTGTGGAATACTCCACCTTTAGCAGTGATGTGTTGTTGTACTTCGCTGTAATCAGCTTGGCCCTGAGCATCAAATTTCATGCCGACCAGATCAGCGACTAACACTTTGTATGCGCGCTTAGGGTCGTCCTGGCGTACATTTTCTGTGGCTTGCTGGCTGCTAAGGGCAGTCTCAAAGCTGCCACCTTGGTCTGTGATTAACTCTTCCAGGACCGCAATTTTGGCGCGCAGGTAAGCGAATTTGATATTTTCTAACAGCGCATTGATATCTGCTTGTGGTCTGATACCGCCGATCCAGGCGCGGTAGTCTCCAGGAGATCCAGGGAAAGCATTAACATAGCGCGCTACATCTAAGCCTTTTTCATGGCTGCCATCTAAGTGAGTTATGCCTTCATAACCGAGCATTTGCTTAGATTTGGCAACAATGCGCTGATGTACTGCATCGTCATCAATATCCGCATCTGTCACTTTAAGCAGTGTCACTGCAGTACCGCGAGCTTCTGGATTGGCGACACCGAGCTCAAACAGAGGGCTGGCGTCTATCCAGTTATTGACCAGTTGACGGTTATCCATCGCCCGTTGATTAAGGCGGTGTACGTCACCGATGTTCTTTTCATTGCGCAAGATACCAAAGGTGGTTTCAGCGAAGGCCAAAGTGCTGTAGGTATTGATAATACCGCCAAGCATTTTATCTTCCTGCGGGTCGTAAATAGGACCCATAGCCGTAGATATTTCACCGCTCAATGGGGCGCTGGCATCTGTCGGTACCGCTATCTTCAGCTGTCTTGGAATCGCCCAGGAAGGCTGGCGTTGATTTTCGTTGATCAGTTTAATTGCCGCCGGTGTCAGAGAGATAACGTAATAACCGGAGACACCGCCAATCGCTTTCTGGAAAGGCATGAACATATTGCACTTTTCTAACATCTGCTGCACTAGGTCAGGGGACCAGGGCATAGCGCCTAACATCGAGGTCGCATCAATGACTGCGTGGTGTTGCTCGGGGTCTAAGTCTATCCACTGCAGTAAGTTAACAATTTCCGCTTCGGTGTAAGTAGTCGCGCCAGTCGTCTCGTGACCAACGCCAAAGAATAATTTAATTCCCTGCTGCTGTAGAAAGCTGGCACTGGGGATATTGCCTTCACCCTCGGCAAAGTGCAGTCGACTCTCGTCACCGTTGTTTGCATAGCGCTGTAGCTCAGTCAGTTGAATTCCCCACGACTGACGAAAGAAGCCACCGGCTTTTGCCGCTTCAGATTCTGGTTTTGGTGTATCGACAAAGACTAACTGCTGCGGGTCATTAGCGCTCATCATGTGCAGCGCCGCCGCCGTGAAGCCACTGTGGCCGCCGCCCAGGCCGATAGCCATCTTGTTTTGTTTCGGAAAGGCGAAGTAGCGGTGCATTTCACGCATCATATCGTTAAGCACTTTATCCGCAGGGTAGCCACGGTGCATACCACGGCCAATTTCAGCGGTAGTAAAACTGCCAATTTGATTGCCGCGATCGTCTAATTTAGGGTAGTTAGCTTCGATCCAAGCATCAAATTCGAAACGCAGCAAGCGCGCATCAAGCTCGTTTTGGGTCATGTCTGTGATAGGACCGACGCCAAAAAATTGGTTGCTGGTGGCATCCGGAGCGCCATTGTTACTGGAGTTAATCGCCGCATTACGCGCCGCCTGAAGTTGATCAATTGAAGCCATAATAAATTACCTGCTTAAAGCCAAAATATAAAAGACTGTATATATAACAAATATTTCCCCAATATGAAACTTTGTTTCCTATAGTAAACTAAATAGGCAATTCTATGTCTCGTTCAGACAGAGTCAATACAAATAAACGGTAATGGTCAGCTTAGAGATGCAAAAATAGGCCGGGCGAGTTCTTGTTGTCATTGATATATATATGTTTTTTATGATATCAATGGCTTGTGTTATCCAGTGACTGATACGCGGTATTTAGAATGGGTTACCATAAGCATTAGAAGGTCAAGTTTTTTGCATTTTGTGTCGCAAATTAAGAAAAATACGCTGGCGTAGCCTGTTAGACTATTCAGGTCGGGTAAAATCTAGCCAGAGGTAGTGCTAATGCAATATTCAGATATTCACTTTGATGTCCTCAATGGCTTAATTAGCGAGTGCCTCATTACTGAGAAAGATGGCTTTTATAAAATTTCTGTTCGCTACTCTGAAGATGGCGAGTGGCAAAATCTTACTTTGCAGAGAAGGGGGTTGCGCTTGTATAAAAGCTATCACTCCGCCCTTAAGGTCTCCGAGCAACTAGGTTTTAATGAAGTAACAGTATTACGTAACTAAAGCACAGCAGTTAATTCGTCGCTATTACCCCTGCTAAGTTGATTTTCTGTATAAGGTTTTGCCTGTTTGCCGGCAATTTGCAATAATGGCGCTTGGCCTTAATCTGTAGTTTGTCCCCTGTTAGATAAACATCGTGAAAGCGAGCTATTGCCTATTGAAAGGGCAGTAAACACGATGTTGTGCTTTTTAATCAGTGATGTGATAAATAATTTATTTTATGGCCGTGAATAATGTTGTTAGCTTTGTCTGCCGGTGAAAAAGAGAGTTTTATGAAAATAGATAATACGATAAAAGTGGGTATTTTAGGCGCATCTGGTTATACCGGGGCAGATTTGGTACGTTTAGCTGCTGCGCATCCACATATGGAGCTATCGGTGTTAACTGCCAATAGCCATGCAGGAAAGCGCTATGGTGACGTCTATCCGCACTTAGGGGCTATGCAGCTACCGGATTTGATTACAATCGAGCAGGCAAATTGGGCAGATTTAGATGTGATTTTTTGCGGCCTGCCACACGGAACCACCCAGAAAATTGTCGCATCATTACCGCGTACTGTAAAAGTCATAGATTTATCGGCAGATTTCAGACTGCGTGATACTGACACCTATAAAGAATGGTACGGGCATGAGCACTTTGCCCCCGAGCTACAAAAAGAGGCCGTTTACGGATTGCCCGAGCACTACCGGGCAGCCATAAAAGAGTCGAATTTGGTGGCTTGTCCGGGTTGCTACCCAACCGCTGCACTGTTGATGTTGATCCCTTTGTTAAAAGCAAAGTTGTTAGATCAGAAATCCATCATTATCGATGCAAAATCAGGCCTCACGGGTGCCGGGCGCGGCTTGAAACAAAACACTCTATTTGCTGAGGCCGGCGAGGGAATGAGTGTCTATGGTGTTGCCGGGCACCGCCATGCTCCTGAAATTGAGCAGGAGCTTTCAGTGGCTCTGGGTGATGATGTGATGGTCAGCTTTACCCCGCATTTAATTCCGATGAACAGAGGAGAGTTTGTCTCTACCTATGCTAATTTGGCTGAGGGGGCAAGCGTTGCGGATATTCGTGAAGTACTGAACCAAACCTATCAGGATGAGCCTTTTGTGCGCTTGCTAGAGCAGGGTGCGGGTATTGGCACGCAGTATGTCAGGGGTTCTAATCAATGCCTGTTGTCGGTAGCCGAAGATCGGGTACCAGGGCGGGTACTGCTGTTCTCAACCTTAGATAATTTGGTCAAAGGTTCCAGCGGTCAGGCAATTCAGAACATGAATATCATGTTCGGCTACGACGAGGCGTTGGGGCTACAACAACAGCCGATGTTTCCTTAAAGGAAGAAGGTAAGTCGGCAGTCGCGAGATGTAAGTAGTGGGCAGGTTTTGGCTCACTACCTGCTCTTCGATCAAACTGAATCTGCTATTACAAAATTACCGCACTGACTGTAATCAATGTTTTTTCCAGTTACACAATCGTTAACTGTTGCGTTTAATCATCACATTTATTAATTTTTCCCTGTCTATAGTTTAACCATTCTCCTTTAAAGCTCCTTAAATGATCCCGCTAAAGTGCTGTGTCGCTTTCCAATAAATTGTTGTCGCAACGCTGTTAGAAGCAACAGCCGTCAACTCATAATCTAAAACTCAATTAGTTTCGCGCCGCCAGCGCAATGAATAACTTTGGGGTTTTACCGATGTCTGAAGAAATTTACGATGATGAAGATCTGGACCTGTCTACACTAGCCGACGATGAGCTGGTGGAACAAATGCACGATGATTTATATGACGGGATGCGCGACGAAATTATCGAGGGCACTAACATATTGTTGGGCCGCGGCTGGTCCCCGGATAAAGTGCTAAACACGGCATTGGTTGGCGGCATGACCATAGTGGGTGTGGATTTTCGTGATGGTATTTTATTTGTACCGGAAGTATTAAGTGCGGCCGGAGCGATGAAAGGTGGCATGGCAATACTCAGGCCGTTACTGGCTGAAACAGGTGCTGAGTCCGTCGGCAAGATGGTCATAGGAACCGTTAAAGGCGACATCCACGACATAGGTAAAAACTTAGTGGCGATGATGATGGAAGGCGCCGGTTTTGAAGTCATAGACCTGGGTATCAATATCCCGGTAGAAACTTACTTAGCGGCACTGGAAGAACACAAACCGGATATTTTGGGCATGTCGGCGCTGTTAACCACGACCATGCCTTATATGAAAGTAGTGATAGACACTATGGTCGAGCAAGGTCTTCGCGAAGATTACATCGTCTTAGTCGGTGGTGCACCTTTGAACCAGGAGTTTGGTGATGCGGTGGGTGCCGATGGCTACTGTCGCGATGCCGCTATTGCCGTTGAAATGGCTAAGGAAATGGTTGCTCAACGCCGAGCAGCTTGATCCAGAGGGTATGCAGATGGCCGATACACAACCGACTATAATCGCTCCGGCGTTAATTATCTGTTGCTCGGCACTGCTGCGGGAGATCTTAGATTTCTGCAAGCTCAATCACTGGTCGCACTTCGAAGTACAGACCATTACCGCTGAGTTACACAATAGACCTGAGAAAATTCCGGCGGCGGTGAAGCAGTTAATCGATGCCGGTAAGCAGCGCGGCCAACAGATATTTGTCGGCTACGCAGATTGCGGTACCGGAGGCCTGTTAGATGCACTGTTATCCCAAGAGAATGTCGAGCGTATCCCCGGTGCCCACTGTTACGAGTTTTATGCGGGAGCGGAGCAATTTGCCGGTTTCCAGGAACAGCAGCTAGGGACCTTTTACCTGACTGATTTCCTGGTGCGACACTTTGATAGGCTGGTGATTCGCGGTCTGGGGCTGGACAGAAAGCCTGAGTTACTGCCTGTCTATTTTGGCAATTACCGCAAGTTGTTGTATATCGCCCAGAGCGATGATCAAAAACTGCAGCTACAAGCCCAACTGGCCGCCGAAAAATTAGGCTTGGACTATCAATATGAGTACAGCGGTAGCGGCGGTTTAGGTCACGCGCTGAGTTCTTTTAATCGACAAATCGCGGTGCAGTTAGTGCAGTAGTTTTCTACGGGTTGTACCTGCAGTGTTAACAGGAGTAGTCAATGTATAGTGTTCGTCGCTGGGCAGTGCGTCATGCCGGTGGTTTAGACAAGTTCTATCAGGGGTTTGAAACGCTGCTGGTTAAGCTGCATCCGCTGTGGGAAAAAATTGGCTATCAACGGCTCGAGCGGCCGGTCGCTAAAATTGAACAGCTGTGCAAAGGACTACTGTTTGACTGCAAAATGTGTGGTCAGTGTGCGCTCAGTGAAACCGGTATGTCCTGCTCTATGAACTGCCCGAAAAATTTGCGTAACGGCCCCTGTGGCGGAGTGCGACAAAATGGTAACTGCGAAGTTAAAGAGGAGATGCGCTGTGTCTGGGTCGAAGCCTGGGACGGCAACCGGAAAATGCAAACCGGGGAGCGTATTTTAGCCGTACAGTTACCGGTGGATTTCAGTAAAAAAGGCAGCTCATCCTGGCTCAGTCGGGTGCGAGACGTTCAACAGCAAGCAGTGACAGAGAGCACCGCTGAGCACAGCAGTGGGAAGCAGTAAGAATGGTTATACACGATGAACCTACACCCGGAGAAATGCTACCTATTTTGACTGGGCACAGCTCAGCCGGACGTTTAGAGCGAGTATTGCGCGCCGGACACTTCGCGGTGACCGCCGAGCTGGCACCCCCTGATTCGGCCAACCCGCATGACGTGTACACCAGAGCAGAGCTTTTTGATGGCCATGTAGATGCCATGAATGCCACTGATGGCTCCGGCGCCAACTGCCATATGTCCAGTGTCGGAATCTGTGCGTTACTGACCAGAATTGGTTATGCCCCTATTATGCAAGTGTCCTGTCGTGATAAAAACCGCATCGCCATTCAAGGGGATGTACTGGGTGCTGCCGCCATGGGGGTTTCAAATATCCTCTGTCTGACTGGTGACGGTGTGCAGGCGGGAGATCACCCACAGGCTAAACCGGTCTTTGATCTCGATTGCATGTCACTGCTGGAAACCGTTCGTGGTATGCGTGATAAAGCCCAATTTCTCAGTGGCCGTAAGATCAGCGATCCTCCAAAAGTGTTTTTAGGTGCCGCTTCTAACCCCTTTGCCCCGCCACTGGATTTTCGACCTCACAGACTGGCGAAAAAAATCGCCGCGGGGGCGCAGTTTATTCAAACCAATTACTGTTTCGATGTGCCGCGCTTCAAGGAGTTTATGGCCCGCAGCCGTGATTTAGGACTACTGGAAAAAGTATTTATCTTACCGGGGGTCGGACCCATGGCCTCCGCGCGTACCGCCAACTGGATTCGTAATAATGTCCCTGGGATCTATATACCGGATTCAATAATCGAGCGTCTGGCAGGGGCTAAAGACCAGAAAAAAGAAGGGCAGCAACTGTGTGTTGAGCTTATTCAGGAACTCAGCGAGATCGAGGGAGTGAGCGGAATCCATGTGATGGCTTATCGTCAGGAGGAGTCAGTAGCTGAAATAATCAAGAGCTCAGGGGTATTGCAAGGGCGTGTTCCCTGGTACCCAGGGCGGGATCAAAAACTGTTACAGGAGAGAGCAAGACTATGACGGATACTATTGTGAGTTCGGCAACTAAAGAGGCAGTATTAGGTTTCGAGCGGCCTTTTGTATTAATCGGTGAGCGAATTAATCCAACTGGGCGCAAACTGTTAGCAGCGGAGATGAAAGCCGGAGATTATAGCCGAGTAAAGGCGGATGCTCTGGCACAAATTGCCGCTGGCGCGCACATATTAGATGTTAATGCCGGTATCCCTTTAGCAGATGAGCCAAAAATTCTCGCCGAGGTTATCCAGCTGATTCAATCTTTCACTGATATCCCGCTGTGTATCGACTCTTCGATAGTGGCCGCACTCGAGGCGGGCCTGTCAGTCTATAAAGGCAAAGCGCTGGTTAACTCTGTCACCGGTGAAGAGGAGCAATTGCAGCAAGTATTGCCGCTGGTGAAAAAATACGGTGCGGCAGTCGTGGCCATTTCCAACGATGAAACCGGTATCTCGCAAGATCCGGACGTGCGTTTTCAGGTGGCTAAAAAGATTGTCCAGCGCGCCGCCGATTACGGCATACCCGCCTGTGACGTAGTCGTTGACCCGCTGGTAATGCCCGTGGGAGCGATCAATGACTCCGGTGTACAAGTGATGAAACTAGTGCATCGATTGCGTACTGAGTTAAAAGTAAACACAACTTGTGGCGCCTCTAATATCAGTTTTGGTTTACCGAGCCGAGATGGTATTAATGCGGCCTTTTTGAGCATGGCGATCCACGCCGGGATGACTTCAGCGATTACCAACCCACTGCATCCCTCTGTGTTGGCGGCCACTTTAGGTGCTGATGTAATGATGGGCAGGGATCCGGACTGTGCCAACTGGATTAGACACTTCAGGCAACCGGCGGAAGATATTGAGGGAGCAGAGGGCGCTCGCGGTCGTCGCGGGAGTCGTCGTCGCCGTGCTTAATATTAATGATCCGACAGCCTCTGTCAGTGCCGAAACTGCGTCTGTAGTCTTTACTCCCAGCGGCTTGCGCGGCGAGTTTGCGCTGGGCACTAGTGTATTGCAGGCCGCTCAACTGTTGGGTGTCGACTTAGAGTCGAGCTGCGGTGGGCGTGGCATATGCAGTCGCTGTCAGGTTGTGCCAAGCATCGGCGATTTTCCCAAGCACGGTATTCACTCCACCACTGAGCACCTCTCGAGTCCCAGTGAGTTAGAGCAGCAGCACCGAAAACTGGATTTAAGCACTGGTCGTCGATTGAGCTGCAGTACTCAGATTCTCGGTGACCTAGTCATTGATGTCCCCGCCGACAGCCAGTTGCACCGCCAACATATTGTCAAAGAGGCCGGTGAGTTAACCACCAGTATAAAGCCCAGTGTGCAGTTGTATTCGCTACAAGTTCGTGAACCTGATATGCAACAGCCGGCCTCCGATATGCGTTTGTTGCAGCAGCAGTTGCAACAAACACAACAAATTAGCATTCAGGCCTGTGATTTGTCCGCTATCCAACAGCTGCAGCGGGCACTGGCCAAAGGTGGCCGGGAAGTGACAGTGGCTGTCTATGCAGATACAGATGACAGAGCTGAAATCATCGCCATTTGGCCGGGAGTGCAAAAGCGTGCCTATGGAGTGGCGATAGATCTTGGTTCGACCACTATTGCCGCGCACTTGTGTGATTTGGAAACGGGCGCTGTGTTGGCCAGCGCCGCCAGTATGAACCCGCAAATCCGCTTTGGTGAAGACTTAATGAGTCGGGTTTCGTACGTGATGATGAATCCCGGTGGCGAGCTGGAAATGTGTACTGCAGTGCGCCAAGCACTGGCAAAGCTCTGTGCGCAAGTGGCGAAAAAAGCCAGAATAGAGCCACAGCATATTCTCGATCTGAGCATTGTCTGCAATCCTATTATGCATCATTTACTGTTGGGTATTGATCCTACGCCTTTGGGGACAGCTCCTTTTGCGCTGGCCACAGAGATGCCACTACGGCTTAAAGCGAGCGAGCTAGACTTACAATTGCATCCCGGCAGCCGAGTGTATTTGCTGCCATGTATTGCCGGACATATAGGTGCTGATACCGCGGGAATGATCTTGGCTGAGCGCCCTGATCAGGCCGATGAAGTCACTTTGTTGGTTGATATCGGTACTAATGCAGAGATAGTGTTAGGTGATAAGCACCGTATCCTGGCAGCTTCCAGTCCGACCGGGCCCGCCTTCGAAGGGGCGCAAATCAGCTGTGGACAACGCGCGGCCGCCGGTGCTGTTGAGCGGGTACGCATCGATGTGCAGACCCTGGAGCCGAGATTCAAAGTTATAGGTTGCGATCTGTGGTCAGATCATCCCGACTTTGCCAGAGGCACTGCTAAGCTGAAGATAAGCGGTATATGTGGCTCGGGAATAATCGAACTGGTCGCAGAGCTTTTTCTTGCCGGTGTGATTACTACAGATGGCGTTATAACCCCGCAGCCGGATAAAAAGAGTAGCAGAGTTATTTCAAACGGCCGCACTTTCAGTTATGTATTACACACTGGAGATAAAACCTTATCCCTAACCCAAAACGATGTGCGGGCGATCCAGTTGGCGAAGGCGGCACTGTATGCCGGAATCCGTCTGTTAATGGATCATATGGGGATCAGCAGTGTTGCCCGCATCGGCTTAGCAGGTGCTTTTGGCAGCCATATAGATGTCAAGTATGCGATGTTGCTTGGGTTGATTCCGGATTGCAATTTGCAACGGGTAGCAGCGGTGGGTAATGCAGCCGGCAGCGGAGCGCGAATCGCTTTGCTGAACAGGGATGAACGGCAGTTAATAGCCACTGTGCTGGAAAAAGTTGAGAAGATAGAGACTGCCATAGAAGCTAAGTTTCAGGATCATTTTGTCGCCGCAATGGCGTTGCCGCACAAGAGTGACCCCTTTGTACAATTGTCAAAGGTAGTGCAGTTGCCAGAGAAAACAGTGGCTAGTGTTGAGCAGGGCAGTGGCCGTGGAAGGCGCAGGTCTCGGGCTAGGTAAACGCTATCCCGAGATTGAGCCCAACCATTTTTTGGTGCTGCTAGTCTCGGGAGTTTTCCAGGCGGCGCTGACGCTCATTTCTAGGGGGGATTCCGTAATAGTCACGGTAGCATTTACTAAAGTGCGGCGGGGAGACGAAACCACAAGCCAGGGATACGTCGATGACTGACTTCGCGGTTTGCAGCAGCAGTCTGCGGGCACAATTGAGTCTTAAATCCATGTAGTAGCGAGTCGGCACGCAGCTCAAATATTTCTGGAACAATCGCTCTAACTGCCTGCGTGATACCCCGACTAAGGTGGCCAGTTCATCGATACTCATCGGCTCTTCAATATTCGCTTCCATCAAAGTGATAGCTTCAATTAATTTCGGTTGGCTGGAGCCTAAATGCTGTTGCAGGGGAGTGCGCTGTCGGTCGTGGCGACCGCGGATTCTATCGCAAATAAATTGCTCGGAAATATTAGCCGAGAGTTTGCCACCGTTAGTTTCAGTGATTAAGGTCAGCATCATGTCCAGCGGTGCGCTGCCTCCGGCACAAGTAAAGCGATCGCGATCTATCTCATAGAGTTCATCGGACAGTAGCACGCTGGGGAATTCCTCGCGCATACTGGCCATATTCTCCCAGTGGATAGTGCTGTGATACCCCTCTAATAGCCCGGCCCGGGCCAGCAGATAACTACCCGTACAAAGACCGCCAAGTTTAATTTTCTGGCGCTGCATTTTACACAGTAGCGATTGCAGCCCTTTGCTATAGGTGCTGGAAACATCCACTCCGGAGCAGACAAAGACTATATCCAGATCGTCAATAGCATCAATGGAGCAATCCGGAGCAATCAGTAAGCCATTGCTCGCCGGGACAGGGTTACCGTCTAAGGTAAGTACAGGCCATTGGTATAAGGTTTCCTTTGCCAGGCGGTTGGCCATTCGTAGCGGTTCAATTGCAGAGCTGAAGGCAATCATAGAGTACTGAGGTACAAGTAAAAAACCGAAACGAAGCGTCGGTTTGGGCTCTTGGGGCATCGCTATTCTCTTTTATACAACGGGTTATTATTATGATAGCCAAATTAACACAGTTTTTCGCTGTTAGACGAGTATTTAATAATTGCAGTCGCGAGTAGTGATGGGTCAGTCGTAAAGAGAGAGTCATAAGTAGTAAGTAGTAAGTAGTAAGCAGGGAGCGTTAAGTTTAGGGTAATGTTATGCAATTAGAGGGGCTTGAAGGGCTGTTGGATATAGCAGCTTGCTACTGGCAGTAGCAAGCTTTGTACATTTATTTAAGAGATGTTGGAGTCGGGGAATTCGGCTTTGCGTTTTTGCATGTAATCTAGCAGTGCCTGATCGATTACTGGGTCTAGTTCAGGAGGTTGATACTCGGCGAGCATTTTCTTCCAGAGGGTATTGGCACGCTGCTCCTGGGTCTGGCTACCATCCACTTCCCACTGTTCAAAACTGTTGTTATCGGCCAGTGAGGAGCGATAAAAAGCGCTTTTAAAGTTTGCCTGGGTATGTGCACAGCCCAAAAAGTGATTGCCCGGACCGACTTCGCGAATCGCATCCATGGCCTGACCATTTTCTGATAAATCAACGCCTTTGAGCATAACTTCCATCATTCCGGCCAAGTCGGTATCCATGACAAATTTTTCATAACCCATCGCCAGTCCACCCTCCATCCAGCCGGCGGTGTGCAAGGCAAAGTTTACCCCGGCCATGGCCGTTGGCAGCAGAGTGTTTGCAGCTTCGGTAGCCGCTTGTGCATCTGGGACTTTGGCGCCGCAAAAACCGCCTCCCGACCGGAAAGGCACTCCTAGTCGTCTGGCCAGTGCTGCCATTATGTAGAGTACCAGCGCAGGTTCCGGGGTACCGAAGGTGGGTGCTCCGGATTGCATGGAAATTGAGCTGGCAAAGCTGCCCATGACCACTGGAGCGCCTGGATTAACTAACTGGATAAAGGCCATGCCGGCCATCGCTTCAGCCAGAGATTGCGCTGCAGTACCTGCGACCGTTACCGGTGACATAGCACCCGCCAGGATAAAGGGAGTGACGATACAGGCCTGATTATTGCGAGCGTAGACTTTAGCGGCACCGAGCATCGTATCGTCAAAGGTCATTGGCGAGTTAGCGTTAATTAAGCTGATCAATACCGTTTTAGGTTTGCCAGTGTCTGGATCTATATAGTCGTCTGCGAACAATATCTTACACATGTCTACGCTGTCCTGGGCTCTTTCAGGGGCGGTCACTGAGCCCATAAAAGCTTTGTCAGAGTACTTCATGTGTGTGTATAGCATGTCAAAATGTCGCTTGTTGACCGGTAGATCAACAGGCTCGCAGATAGTACCGCCGGAGTGGTGCAAGCTGGGGGATGAATAGGCGAGTTTGACGAAGTTTCGGAAATCTTCAATGGTGGCGTAGCGTCTTCCTTTATCCATATCGTAGACAAAGGGGCTGCCATATGCGGGAACAAAAACGGTGTTTTTACCGCCTATTACCACAGAGCGAGCACTGTTGCGGGCATGCTGGGTGAACTCTCTCGGTGCGGATGCCTGAATCAACTGGCGGCACAGTCCCCGGGGGAATTTTACCAATTGTCCCTGCACATCAGCACCGGCATCACGCCATATCTGCAGAGCCTCTGCGTCATCGCGAAACTCTATGCCCACTTCTGCAAGAATAGTTTCGGCATTTTTTTCGATGAGCGCTAAGCCATCGTCATCTAATATTTCATAGTAGGGGATTTTACGGGTGATATAGGGGGTGATGGGTACTACTTCATTGGCATCCCTGGCCCGACGGGCTGCTCTGCCGCCTCTGCTGCGTTTGGCCGGTGCCGCTGCTGTATCACTCATAGTCGGTTCTCCCTGTTTCATGAAAAATTGGCTGTTACTTTAGCGCTCAATACTGGATCGAATGACCCATCGGCTAAATTTTAATGAATAAAGTATGCTGGCACCTTCACAGAGCAGCTAATCTACGCGCGACTCCGATCTATTTCAAAGCGTCATGATTTAAGAAAACACTTGAGTAATCAGAGCGATGTGTTTTTTACATAAACCATTAAAGCTGATCATCGACTCGGGGGTAAAAATAGGTAAATTTAACAAGCTCCAAATTTCGTAAAATGCAGGTATGATAGTTCTACTAAAGATGCAATAAATCCCACATAGGTTATGGAGGGTTTCGTAATGCAGCAGCGATTTAATAAACACATCTTATTAGTGGAAAAGTGGTTAATTGATCACGAGAGTGTTAGCCATGATCAATTACAAGAAAACTACATCAGTGCCTATGATACTCACTGCACTTTAGACAGTCCTACTGTCGCGGCATTTTCCGCGCTCACCGATGACTGCGCCACCCAATACTGGTTGGACGCTTTTTACACTCAAAGCGGAGAGAATCGCCAAGAGTATCTGACGAAACTGAAGCGAGAAAAGCTCAACCGCAGCTAAAGCACTGTTGTTGATTCATAAAAGAAAGCGAATAACTATCTTGTAATCCCTGCTG
Organism: 'Osedax' symbiont bacterium Rs2_46_30_T18; assembly: GCA_002163025.1. Taxonomy (GTDB): domain Bacteria; phylum Pseudomonadota; class Gammaproteobacteria; order Pseudomonadales; family Balneatricaceae; genus Rs1. The sequence goes on along the minus strand of MABF01000114.1, from coordinate 6,364 downwards.
CATATAAGCAACATGCTCACGCCTCACGCCTCACGCCTCACGCCTCACGCCTCACGCCTCACACCTCACACCTCATCTTAAAATCGCATTCTATGCAGTTTCTACTAAGCTTAAGGAAAGGCTTTACCGCAGTGCCACAGTTGAAAGAGTAATTTGAACTGGAGGTGCAAAAAACGTTGAAGCTTGGAGATCCCCAATAATAGAGTGAAGTAGATGCTGGGAAAGTTATTAGAATCAAGTTCTATCGCGCTTGCCGCTGCTGTTTTAATAGCGACAGTCGCTATTGTTGGCACTGATGAATACACTATCATTGCCAGTCCAATAGCACTGGTTTTACTTACAGTGGCGCTTGTCTGCTACGACAGCGCTTGTGTTGGCAAGAAAGAAGCAGAAGAAAGAAAATCAAAAAGAGATCAATAAATGTTGTTTCAGTTATGTTTAATGATTGGCCTTGTAGACTGCATATGATTGCAAAATCCCGCTGGATAGCGCTCGCTATTCTACTGCTGATAGTGTCCTTTGGTATGTTAATCTTTATTGCAGGCTTCTATATCTTAGGTTTTTTCACGGCGCTGCTGACCATTGGTGGTGCATGTATATATCTTGGCTGTGTTGACGCTCAAGAAATTATCGGACAAAGAGATAATCACTCAACGACAGATGATCGTTTCAAAACAGGATAGAGAGTGTAATGCTGCAGGACATGGACGTAAATCCAATCTGCCCCAGTATTCGATGTTTTGCCTGTGCGGGAAATTAACCAAGTATTGATAAACCCTAGCTTTAAACATTAGTTAATACTATTTATGTGATTTCGATCTCAACATATCAATTTCTTGATTGACTAAATGTTCCAGTTCTCGTTTGTGCATTTTGATTTCTTTAGAAATGATGCTGATTAACGCAAACTCCAACTTTTTCATCATTCTTGGTGACAGTGGAATATCCCCTTTATTAGTAGCGACATTCAGTATCTGAGGGGTTTGTTCGTCGAGGGCATACTGCAGCTCTGAGAGACTGATCATTATCAAAAAAGTCCTTTTTTATTATTAGATATTTTACAAACAATGAATGAACGACAACAGCTACAACGTATTTGCAATGTCCATCTATTGAACCAAGCATCAAAAGTGCCTTAGATAAAATACACTATTACAGAAAAATTATTAAGACTTAAAATGCATCAATTTTGCCATCCACTGATGGCTATACAGCGTCAATGTACTGCATCAGATTCTAATAAGGCAATCTCGTCATCAATAAAATCCAACAAGGTTTGGTGGCGATGTTTCATCTCGTCGCTGATAATGCGGACTAAAGCTTGGCCTAGCTTTTGTTTCATCTCAAAAGAGAGCTGGATTTCGCCGTGCAATGAAGTTACTGAGCTAATTGTAGGGGCTTGTTTAACCAGCGCGAATTGAAGTTGATTAAGATCCTTCATATGTATCCACTCCTATCTCTTATTTAAATGACTTTTCATCTAAGGAGTATGCGATTAAGTCTAATATCTTCTCTGTAGGCTTAATCGCATGCTCCCTAATAAAAGTCATCGAATTTTTCTTATTGTCACTAAGAAATAACACACCTTTTTCGATATGCTAGATTTAGTCTAGTAGAAAAATTGTAAAATGCAATTAATGCTTAATTGACAATGAGTTAACAATTGTCAATGAATATTCATATAAAATCTCATTCATTTATCGTTTATAAAAGTAGGGAAAATTAATACAATTTAGATCCCGTTATGTCTTTGATATATATGTTTAATAAATAAATAATTATTGTATATAACTGAATTATAACAATTAAATTCTGTTTAAAAATTTTTCTTGCATTAATAGAAATATATAAATGAATTTGTCTCGGATAGATTGGAGCCAGCATTTTTACTGGCTTAGGTGTTTTTTTAAGTGCCGGTATCGCTCATAAAGCCGGCATGTTTTTTTGGATGTTAAAAAATATTTTGATTGTGAAAATTGAAATGTCTGAAAATCACCTGTTTGGTTTTTTCAGGGAATGGCAATACGCTGGCAGGAGGTTAACAAAGAGACACAGCACAATCGTCTGTATGTTTTCTTGGATCGACTAAAGATTAAACCTATTGCTCAATAAATACCCCTGGGGCAGAGCAATGAAAAGCACCCACCTCTTTTGCTGTATTGGCAAAGCGAGTGATTGTCAGCAACTCTAACTACTTGCTAGATAGAGCAGCTGACACAGAGTCCACTTTGGGTGGCGTTTTGGTATTTGAACAATTATTTAACGTCTTCTGTGCCCAGTTTTCCTATTTCACTATCAATAAAGTCTATTAATTCTCTTTTATGTTGCTGTACTTCGCTGTTAATCGTTGCTTCGAATGACTGTTCTAACTCTGTAATTAGCTCATCTGGAAGAGGTTGCTCTTTGTGTAATGCAGTAATTTTTGTAATCACAGGTACTGGATTTACACTCTCGAGTTGTAACATATTTAAGTCTGACAAAGCTTTATCCCCACTTAGAGTTAATAAGAAAAATGACTAGAACAACAGAAGTGTAGTTGAGATTTTTATATATGCAAAAAAATAATTAAAATAATTTTTCTTCGATTTTCAGCGCCATCTAAGCAAAAAATCCTGCCACCAAAAGTACTTATATAATTCACACAATACAGTCAATATAATTCTATTGTCCAGACGGAATTAAAACATCGCGCTAGTAAGGATAGGTTAAATTTTGTAGGAGTAAGCTGCGCCATTCAAACAAAACTAACGACAGTTAGGTACTCTTGCAGGCAAGGGAAATGTCTCGAAACAAGGGAGCAGGCAAATAAGTCAGACGGGTCACAGAGAAGATCGTCGACTTGATCGCATGTTCCCTAACTAGTTGGGATTAAGCTAGTGACGTAAACAGATTAGAAGTGATCCGCATGAGCAAAAAGAAAAAAAATATATTTCCAATACTACATCATGACCTTAGATTAACTGACAATACAAGCACTGCTTTATTACCCCAAATAGTTCAATGGGGGGTTAGGTGAATAAGGTCTATAAATTTTCTGCCGGCAGATTTATTTGCAAACCGATAAGAGCGTTTCTTGAACAGCAAATCGTCACCGGTAAGCAAATAGAGTTTGCTGAATCATCTGGCTTTATGACTCGCAACTTTGTAATTAAAGGCTGTGATGAAGATATCAAGTACATAACGCATTCATTAAAGTCTTGGGCACAAAATAATAACTACAAAGAGTAATGGTGTTTGCAGAAGTGACAGGGCTCATTTGCATGCTGCATAATACAGTATAATTATACTGTACATACATACAGTGTATAGGTAATATAAATAGCCCTTCTTATTTGATTAGTGGCTTCCCTATGTACGCTCTGTGTGACGTCAACTCTATGTATGCGAGTTGCGAAAAAGTCTTTGACCCCAGTATTCGCAATCGCCCAGTCGTCGTCTTGACCAACAATGATGGTTGTATTTGTGCAGCTTGCAACATTGCCAAACAGATGGGTGTGGGTAAAAAATTTGTGCCTTTCTTTGAGGTACGTGAACAACTAGAGGCCGTTAACGCGGTAATACGCAGCAGTAATTATGAGCTATACGCAGAGCTCAGTGATCGAATGATGACTATCTGCAGCAGGTTTGCCCCACACATACATATCTACTCCATTGATGAATGCTTTTTGTATTATGGGTTACACAGCACTTATGTGCCGCCGGAAGGCTGGCAGCAACATGCCAGTAACATCCGCCGCGCTGTTTGGAGAGGAGTGCGCTTGCCTATCGGTGTAGGTATCGGTGCAACGCCTACACTGGCAAAAGCGGCCAATCATGCTGCGAAGAAGATAGCCGGCTATCGGGGAGTAGCGGTCATAGATAACGAGGGCACTCGTAAATCGATACTTGCAAAAATGGCGGTCACAGATGTCTGGGGGATTGGTCGTAGAATCGGTGTTAGGCTAAACGATCTGGGAATTATGAACGCTCTGCAGTTGGCAAACGCTAAGCCCGGCATTATTCGCAAACAGTTCTCTGTCTTAGTAGAAAGTACTGTGTATGAGCTTAATGGCGTAGTAAAACTCAATTGGGATGAAGTGCGCGCGCCCAAGAAAGAGATTTACAGCACCCGCAGTTTTGGCCAGCGGATCATGGATCCACAACAGCTTAAATTTGCACTGGCAACCCATGCTGAAATAGCGGCAGCTAAATTAAGAAAACAAGACAGCACTGCCAAGGCGATGACCATATTTGCTGCCAGTTCCCCCCATGATGTCGACGATTATTATAAGAGGTCGGTGTTTCATAAGTTTGAAGTCCCGACCAGTGACAGCCGTTTGTTTGTCGCCGCCTGCAGCGAGGCATTGAGCAGTATTTATCGTAAGGGGGTGAGATTTTATCGCTGCGGTGTCGGCTTGCTGGATATAGCTGACAATAAGAGTGTGCAGTTTGATTTGTTCAATCCCTCAAGGGACGATCCAAAATTGATGCAGTGCTTAGATTTGATTAACAGCAAATATGGTCGCGGCACTTTACATCTGGCAGGGCAGGGGATCGAGCAAAAATTTGCCATGCGCAGAGAGTATTTATCGCCGCAATACACCACTCGATGGAGTGATATACCTCGGATTAAGTGTGTGTGACCAGGTGAAATAATTGTTATGAACAATGATCTAAATCCTATGTCTAAGGGATAGCCGATGATAATGCTGAATAGATATTTAAACAGTGAGTAAGCTAAAGGGCAGCTACACTTAGCGCATTACTGGAAAAATTTTTAGGGAATTAGAGTATTGTTCATTGAGTTTGTAAATGGCATTGTGGAATGTGCTCACAAGGCTAAAATTACCAGGGATAACAACAAAAATAACGACAAAAGTACGTAGGCTAAGATAGGGTATGGAGTAGTGACTATACCTGCCTACCTATTCTGCTAGCAGCTACATAGTTATTCCCCTTTCTGTGTAGCTGTTACTTTCTCATCAGCGCACTCAGCGCCTCTCATTTACAGTTTCTTCTGTAAGTCCTTAATTCACAAAAGCGATCACTGTAGGCTTTAGCAGTAGTGGCAGATAATAGTGGCATAGATTAGAAGGGTAAAAAATTTAATTGATCAAAAAACACACAAATTATTTGACCGCAATTAGTGTCTTCTATATAGTGCCCGCAGCTAGAAAGAAAGTCTCTTGTTTGAAGTCTCCATTACGTAATTTCTCGTCCTGTAGTTTCCAAGTGTTACCAAATTTCAGTCAGATACATCTAAAAATGCCTTTATAGGCGCACTTATATATTTTAAAAAATACAGGATAATATTATGTCTAATACAACTACTGGTACGGTCAAATGGTTCAACGAATCTAAAGGTTTTGGTTTCATCGAGCAAGAGTCTGGTCCAGACGTTTTCGCTCATTTCTCAGCAATTGCTGGTGACGGATTCAAAACGCTAGCTGAAGGCCAGCGTGTTGAGTTTGTTCTAGGTCAAGGCCAGAAAGGCCCACAAGCTGAGAACATTGTAGCTATCTAATAGATTGCTATAGCCCGGACAAGATTCAGGGCAAAAAAAGCGACTAGTCTGTACTGGTCGTAAATTAAAGGGCTACTCTTACGAGTAAGCCCTTTTTTAGTTTTAGGTTAGCAAACCGGTTAAGGATTATTGCTGCTTAAGTAGTAGTAATAAATTAAGAAAGTTTGATTGTATTAATATGCAATTTCAGTTGCTGACTTAAAAGGTTATCTGTACGTATCAGGTTGAACAGACAAACGGACAATTGTTATCAGGGGCTAAAAGCTTTTTCTAAAGCCCAATATTGTGAAAAGTGCATTGATCAAAAGAAGCATTGTTTCATAAGGAAGATTAACTTTCGAATGCTTCCAAGCTATGCTCTAGCCCTTCTTCAATATGCTGGCATAAGATTTTTTCTGCTGTGTTTACATCTCGGTTTAATACTGCTTCAAACAAACCCTTGTGCTCACCAGCCGCGCTATCACCGCGAAACGTCAATATTTGCATTTGGTATCGAAGATATTTTTTATAGACAATGCCGTGGATATTCAAAAGATTTTTAGATCCACAGGCTTTAATCAGGGATTGATGGAATTCCCAGTCGTACTGTTTCCAGAGCTCCTTATTGGATATGTCACCTGTCTGCATTTGTTGTTCCATCCGGTTCAACTTGTGGTGTGCCGAGGCAACTTCTCCTTCCCAGTCTGTGTCGCCATTTTCTATGGATAACCTAAGGGCATTACATTCCAGCAAAATACGTAAATCTGTTATTTCACGTAAATCTTCCGCTGAAACTGGGGCTACAAAAAAACCTCTCTGTTCTTCTGCAATGACAAAACCTTCACTAGCCAATCTATTCAGTGTCTCCCGCAAGGTCGAAAC
>MABF01000294.1 GCA_002163025.1 'Osedax' symbiont bacterium Rs2_46_30_T18 | reverse complement strand
GTCTCATTCAACGCATTATATTGAATGAGTTTTTTAGATGAGTATACAAGGGAGTTTGTTCAATTTTAAATAAGACGATCTCTGTGCTGTGAGTATCACAGACATCTTCACTGCACTTGGTGGTTGATGCAAAGATCTTAAAAATAATATAGCGCAATTAAAAGGTGAAATATGAAAAAAATTATAAAAAACGTATTTAAAAAAACAGCGGTGGTGTGCGTGGCACTATTATCGTTTGGCGCGGTTTCAGTGGTATCGGCTGAAACAATCAAGGTAGCGGGCATCTATACCCAACCCATTCAGCAAAAATGGGACGCCCGTCTTCACACCGCACTGTTAAAAGCACAGAAAGCAGGAGAGGTAGAATATGTCTTCTCAGAAAAGGTTTCTAATGCGGATTACGCTCGTGTCATGCGACAGTACGCTGAAAACGGTGTCGACCTTATCATAGGAGAAGCTTTTGGTATCGGCCGTGAAGCACGTAAAGTGGCTAAGGCCTATCCTGAAGTCGCTTTTTTAATGGGTGACCCATTCAAAGCAGACCTTGAAAACTACTCCGTATTTGACAACTATATTCATGAACCTTGCTATCTAATGGGCATGATTGCTGGATCATTAACCAAAACCAATAAAATTGGTATGGTCGGCGGTTACCCTATTGGTGAAGTAAACCGTTTATTTAACGCTTTTATGGCGGGAGCAAAGTCAGTGAACTCAGCAGTGGAGTTCAAAGTTAACTTTATCGGTTCTTGGTACGATCCGCCAAAAGCAAAAGAAGCCAGCTTCGCGCAGATAGAATCAGGTGTTGATATTCTTTTTGCAGAACGTGCAGGTGTGGTGGATGCGGCGCGTGAAAAAGGCATTCTGGCGTTTGGTAACGTCAACGACATGAATATTGAAGAGAAAGGTCAAGGGGTTGTGGTGACTTCTGCACTTTGGAATATGGACAACGCCATTGCACATGCAGTAAAGCGGGTCAAAGAGAAAAGCTTTAAGGGCGAAGATTATCGAGAGTGGACCATGATGGCAAAAGGCGGTGCAATGCTCGCCCCTTACCATGATATGGAGTCTGTTGTCTCTGCTGAGATGAAGTCCCAAGTGAATGCAAAATCTGCAGCCATTCTCGCCGGTGATTATACGGTTGAGATTAACGATGAAAAACCAAAATCTTCATTCTGATCGAGGCTTGCTATGAACTCAGCTTTGCATATTAAAGGTGTGACCAAGCGCTTTGGATCCTTTGTTGCCAATGACAATATTTCCTTGAAACTACAACAAGGAGAAGTGCTCGCGTTGTTAGGTGAAAATGGTGCGGGTAAAACCACTCTGATGAATATCATTTTCGGTCACTATGTTGCAGAAGAAGGTTCCGTTGAAGTAATGGGGCAAACTTTACAACCAGGTGATCCAAAAGCGGCGATTAAAGCGGGCATAGGAATGGTGCATCAGCACTTTACCTTGGCCGAAAATCTAACCGTAATTGAAAACATTATGTTAGGTAGTGAAAGTTTGTGGTCTCTGACCACCGATAAAGTCGCTGCTAATAATAAAGTTTTAAAGATGTCGGAAGATTTTGGTCTTCAAGTGTCCCCTGATGCAAAGGTGAGTTCGCTCTCTGTGGGTGAAAAGCAACGAGTTGAAATTCTCAAAGCTTTATACGGCGATGCCAAGGTGTTGATTCTTGACGAACCGACAGCCGTACTGACACCACAAGAGTCTGAAAGACTTTTTGAAACACTACGGTTGCTAGTCGCTAAAGGGCTATCAATCATCTTTATCTCTCATAAATTACACGAAATTCTCGCAGTTAGTAACCGGATATTGGTGCTTCGCCACGGCGCTTTAGTGGATGAAATGCAAACCTGTGAAGCGGATAAAGACCGCCTCGTTTCCTCAATGGTTGGTAAAGATATAGCACAGCCTATGGCCGAAAAACTGCCCGTAGGTAAAGAAGTATTCAGCTTAACTAATGTTTGTGTCAAAAGTGCAAAGGCGAGTAGCCGCTTAGAGCGTATTAATTTGACTGCACGACGTTCTGAAATTTTGGGCATCACTGGAGTCTCGGGAAATGGCCAAAGTGCATTAGCAAATCTGTTATGTGGCATGCTAAAACCCGACTCCGGTGAAGTACATTTTAATACCGATCGAATTAGCTATTTCTCCCCTGCCGGTTTTATCGAAAATCAGATAGGGCGTGTCCCAGAAGATCGCATCAGAGAAGGCGTTATTGGGGAAATGAGCTTGTGGGAAAACGCCATGAGTGAAATCTGCCGAAAAATCAGCCGTTTTGGCTTTATTGATTTCAAAAAAGCCAAGCAGTTTACCCATGATTTAATCAAAGACTATGACATTCGCTGTGATGGCATTGATCAAGAGGCGCGACTGCTTTCTGGTGGCAATATGCAAAAGCTAATATTGGCGCGGGTACTGTCGCAAAATCCAGATTTGATTATCGCCAATCAGCCGATCCGAGGCTTAGATGTGGGCGCCATTGCTAACGTACATGATCGATTGCTAGAAGCTCGACGCAGCGGAGCCTGCGTTATTCTGATTACCGAAGACCTGGATGAATTATTAAGCATCTCTGATCGGGTAGCGGTGATGTGTCACGGTGAACTCAGCCCGATTTATAGCGCAGCCCAGATCACTAAAACCGAACTTGGCAGCTTAATGAGTGGTGCATCTATCGAAAACAATAGATCTGATCCCGAGGAGGAGATATGCGCTTAGAAGTTCGCGAAAATGTGCCCATATGGGTACAAGGATTGGCTCCGCTATTGGCCATCCTTATCTCACTAGTGCTATGTAGTTTGCTAATTATATGGGCTGGAAAACCGATACTAGAATCATACGCTTTGCTGGTTAATGGCGCTTTAGGAAGCTCGTTTGCGCTATCTGAAACACTCACACGTGCAACGCCATTAATCTTTACAGGCCTGGCAGCTGCCATCGCATTCAAGGCCAAGCTTTGGAATATAGGAGGTGAGGGGCAACTGTATGTAGGTGCTGTGTTCGCTACTGTTTTAGGTTCGGGTTTAGTCACCTTACACCCCATACTAATGATTCCATTTCTAATGGTGACAGGTGCGTTAGCAGCGGGGGTGCTGCTGCTTATCCCCACACTGCTTAAAAACTATTTGCGTGTTGATGAGGTGGTCGTCACTTTATTACTCAACTTTATTGTACTGCTGTTTGTTAACTACCTTTTAGAAGGTCCTATACAAGACCCTATGTCCATGGGCTGGCCGCAGGGACGGCCGATTATTGATGAAGGTCAGTTAATGCCAATCATGGAAAAATCACGTTTGCATCTCGGTTTTATCATAGCGCTTGTTGCGGCATTCGGCTGTTGGATCTTCATGAAATTCACCCTTTGGGGATATGAGATCAGATCAGTGGGGCTTAACCCTGAGGCGGCAAAGTTTGCAGGCATCAACATTAATAAAACGCTGATCATCACTGCATTACTCAGTGGAGGTATGGCGGGTATTGCTGGGGTGAGTGAAGTTGCGGGACTTAAAGGGTATTTAACCTTGGATATGTCACCCGGTTTTGGTTATGCCGGTATCGCTGTTGCGATGTTAGCGATGCTGCATCCGCTGGGCGTGGTCGCATCGGCTATTTTCTTTGCAGGTATCTATGTCGGTGCCGATTCTATGAGCCAGGGAATGGGTATCCCCTCATACATTGCCGATGTGATGGTGGCCGTCTCAATTTTGATGGTATTGATCAGCATGCTTCTGGTTAGATATCGGATTACTAAGGGGTAAGTTATGGATTACATATCGATTTTCTTTGAAGTTGGCTTTTGGGTTGCAACCATACGCATTGCCACCTCGCTGATTTTTGGCACCTTAGGTGAGCTTGTGTGTGAACGCGCAGGTGTCCTTAATCTGGGTATTGAAGGAATCATGACTCTGGGTGCTATGAGTGGTTGGATGTGGGTATATATGGGCGGAGGACTATGGAGTGCGGTTTTATTTGTCGCTTTTCTCGGTGCCATGGCCGGTCTAGTGCACAGCGGTTTCACCGTATACCTTGGCCTATCCCAACATGTCACTGGTATTGCACTGACCATGTTTGCATCTTCCATCAGTTATTTCTCTTTCAGAATGATGCTGCCAGATGTGACGACACCGCCCAAAATCGATGCCTTTAACAATTATGCCGTACCGCTACTCTCTGATATACCGGTTGTCGGCGAAATCTTATTTGTGCAATCACCCTTAACCTATCTATCACTGTTGATGGTCGCGGTGGTGATTTATGTAATGTACAAGACACCCTTTGGTCTGGCAATGCGCATGGTGGGCGAAAACCCGATTGCCGCAGAAGCTCAAGGGATTAATGTTCACCTAGTGAGAACTATTTCAGTGATGATGGGCAGCAGCTTAATGGCGATTGGCGGTGCGTTCTTAACCATTTCGGCCTTTGATGCTTTCTTCTTTGGCATGATTAACGGCCGAGGGTGGATATGTGTGGCACTGGTAATTTTCGCCTCATGGGAACCAAAGAAAGCGTTATTCGGCGCACTATTGTTTGCCGGTATCGATGCCTACCAAGTACGTTTACAACAGGTATCTGGCATTGACATACCCTACCAATTTTTCTTGATGGCCCCTTATGTGCTAAGCATTATCGCTTTGACTTTACTGGCGCGCAAAGCAGTTTATCCCAAAGCATTGTTGATACCTTTTCGTCGTGGCGAGCGTCATTAAAAGAG
>MABF01000352.1 GCA_002163025.1 'Osedax' symbiont bacterium Rs2_46_30_T18 | reverse complement strand
CATTGCCAGCGTGACACCAGGAGTGGTGAAGTAATGCAAACCTGGCGCTTGGGCACTCTTGAGCAAACTATAGTGCTGTGCAGTGAACAGCACCAGCTACCCAGTATAGTTTACTGGGGTGGCCTGCTGGCCGAGGACGAAGATATTCAGCAAGTCGCAGACTCGGCGCGTTATGACGTCAATGGTGGCATGTTAGATCAAGTCTCCGATTTATCAGTGGCGCCACAGCACAGCAACTCATTCCCCGGACAGACCGCAATGCAACTGCGCGATGCGCAGGGAAATCAGCTGTGGCTCGACCTGACTTTTGTCAGTGAGCAACGCAGTGACTATAGCTTGTGTCTCAACTATCGCGACAGCGCCTTGGGAATAGATTACCAGCTGCAAGTTCTGACAGATGTACAAACCAATATGTTTACTTTTAGCGCTACAGTGCAAAGTGAACAGCCTATATATATCGACTGGCTGGCTGCGCCAGTTTTACCGGCGCCGCAAAACAGTCAACACACTCTGGAATTTTCTGGTCGCTGGTGTGGTGAACTGCAAATGCAGATCGTCCACTGGCGCCCTGGAGCGCGCTTGCGCGAGTGCCATTTAGGTCGCAGCTCCCACGAGCATTTCCCGGCACTGCTGATGCCTTGCTCTGGTAGCAGCAATAGCAACGGATCAGCTTATGGTTTGCATTACGGCTGGTCTGGGGGACACAAAATGCTGGCGGAAGAGCTACCCGACGGCAGACGCCAAATTCAATTTGGTCACGCCTCTCAGACAGATAGAAAGACTAGTAAGGTTTTCAAAACAGCGCCTCTGTACGCCACTTATTCGAATAACGGGCTGAACGGTTTAGCCCGGGCATTCCAAAGTCATTTACGCCACAATATCGTCTCTTTTGCCGATAGTAATAAACCTCGGCCGATCCACTATAATTGCTGGGAAGCTGTGTATTTTCAACACGATCTGACCACTTTGAAAGACATTGCCCGCAGAGCCGCCGACTTAGGCGCCGAGCGTTTCGTCTTAGATGACGGCTGGTTCAAAAATCGCAACGACGACTGCAGCAGTCTGGGTGACTGGTGGGTAGACCCGCTAAAATACCCACAAGGTTTAACGCCACTGATCGAATATATACAAAGCCTAGACATGGGTTTCGGTCTCTGGTTTGAACCTGAAATGGTCAGCCCCGACAGCGATTTATATCGCCGCCACCCGCAATGGATATTGGGCCCGCAACAACAATTGTTAGGCCGCCAGCAACTGGTCTTAGATCTCAGTCAGGTAGCTGTTAGGGAGTACTTATTCGAGCGCATGTCCAGCTTGTTAAGCGAATATCCTATCGAGTACATCAAGTGGGATCACAACCGCGTATTACCACAGGTCGATGCCGCTCAAACTCGAGGGCTCTATCAACTGTTAATCGACCTGCGAGAGGCACATCCAGAGGTTGAAATAGAGAGCTGTTCATCCGGTGGCGGACGTATAGATTTTGGCATATTGCAACACACCCAACGCATCTGGTTATCAGATTCCAACGACGCCCTGGAGCGCTTCTGGATGCAACATAACGCCGCACTGTTTTTCCCCAGTGAGATCACCGGCAGCCATATCGGGCCCGCCCGCTGTCACACTTCAGGTCGCGAGCTGCCAATCGCTTTTCGCGCCTGGGTAGCCGCCAGCAGGCACTTAGGTTTTGAAATGGACCCCAGAGAGCTGAGCGACTCTGATATTGAATTGATTAAAGAAGTCAGCCACTGGTATAAGACTAACCGAGACTGGCTACACTGCGGTCACATACTGCGCTTAGACAGTGATGACAGTGCGGTGTTGGGCGAATTACAACTGGCCGCAGACGGCAGCCAGTTGGTCGCTTTTGTCGCCCAGATGAGCGTGAGTCAACAAGTGCTGCCAAGACCGATTCGGCTAACAGGCCTGCAGCCAACTGCCCGCTATCAAATTAAACTACACAACCCGCAACAAAGCGCACCCACCAGCCGTGGTAACCCGGCGCTTAAAACTGCGCCGGTTACTCTTAGCGGTCGGGTATTAATGGAACGTGGCATACAGCTACCAATAGCATTTGCGGCCACCTTATGGGTTATCGAAGGTAAAAAATTATGACAGACAAAAAAACGCGTCGCTCTCAGGCATGGTATGGCAAGCAGGACAAAGACGGCTTTATTCACCGCAGCTGGATGAAAAATCAGGGCTTTCCCGACCACGTTTTCGATGGTCGCCCGATCATAGGCATCTGCAACACTTGGTCTGAGTTGACTCCCTGTAACTCTGGGTTGCGTGATTTAGCGGAGATGGTCAAGCGCGGTGTCTGGGAGGCCGGCGGCTTTCCGGTGGAATTCCCGGTGATGTCACTGGGTGAGACGCAAATGAAACCAACCGCCATGTTGTTCCGCAATTTGCTGGCCATGGATGTTGAAGAGAGTATCCGCGCCTATGGCATCGACGGCGTAGTACTGCTCGGTGGCTGTGATAAAACCACCCCCGGCCAGTTAATGGGTGCTGCCAGCGTCGACCTTCCGACCATCGTTGTCTCCTCCGGCCCGATGCTCAACGGAAAGTGGCAGGGCAAAGATATTGGCTCTGGCACAGACGTCTGGAAATTCTCCGAGAGCGTGCGCGCCGGTGACATGAGCCTGCAAGATTTTATGGCAGCCGAATCGGGCATGAGCCGCTCCGCGGGTGTCTGCATGACTATGGGTACCGCCTCGACTATGGCCTCCTTAGTAGAGGCGATGGGATTGTGCCTGCCGACCAACGCAGCGCTTCCGGCTGTGGACGCACGCCGAGCTGCCCTCGCTCACCTCACCGGCAAACGTATCGTTGAGATGGTCGAAGAAGATCTGGTCATGTCTAAAGTGCTGAGCAGAGAGAGCCTGAAAAATGCTATTTTGGCCAACGCCGCCGTCGGTGGCTCCAGCAATGCAGTAGTGCACTTACTGGCGATAGCCGGGCGAGCCGAAATCGAACTGAGCTTAAAAGATTTTGAAATCGGCGGCGAGATACCACTGCTGGTCAACTGCATGCCATCGGGCAAATATCTGATGGAAGATTTCTGTTACGCCGGCGGCATGCCAGTGGTACTAAAAGAGCTACAGCATAAGCTATATCCCGCTAACACTATATTAAACAAAGACATCAGTAGCTATAGCGAGGGGGCAGAGTGCTTCAATTACGATGTAATACATCGCTTCGATGCTCCACTAAAGCCCGCTGCTGGGTTGCGGGTATTGCGCGGCAATTTAGCGCCTTTAGGTGCCATTATTAAACCTTCGGCGGCCTCCGAGCATTTATTAGAGCACCGCGGCAGCGCTTATGTCTTTGAAAACATTGAAGACATGAAAGCCAAAATCGACCTTCCGGACTTACCGGTTGATGAAAATACTATCTTAGTGCTTAAAGGCTGTGGCCCCAAAGGTTATCCGGGCATGCCGGAAGTGGGCAATATGCCGATACCGCGCTGCCTGGTTGAAAAAGGTATCACCGATATGGTGCGGGTCTCAGATGCGCGCATGTCGGGCACCGCCTTTGGCACTGTGGTACTACACGTCGCTCCAGAGGCCAATGCCGGCGGTACTCTAGCTCTGGTAAAAACCGGCGACATGATTCGGCTCTCGGCAAATGATGGCGTTTTAGAGTTAGAGGTCAGCGACGATGAACTCGTCGAGCGGCGCAAGCACTGGCAGCCCGAGCCGCCCCACTACAGCCGCGGTTACGCCAAACTCTATATAGATCATGTGATGCAGGCCGATACCGGCGCCGATTTAGATTTTTTAGTGGGTAAAGATACCCGCCTTGTTACCCGGGAGAGCCACTAATGCATGCGTTCAGAAAACATCCACAGTGCCCGCTTCAGCAGCTTCATAGCTCTGCTTTTGCTCAGAACACAAGGAGGTTAGGTTAATGTCAGAATTTGTCACTTTTCACGATTTAAAAGACAGTAGTGTCTTTATTACCGGCGGAGGTGCGGGAATAGGCGCCGCCCTCACTGAAGGTTTTATTCAGCAAGGCGCTAAAGTCGCCTTTGTACAGCGCTCAGATGCCAGTGACTTTGTCGCTGATATGCAGTTAAAGCACAAGGTAACGCCGCTATTTATCCAGTGTGATATCACTGATATCGAAGCTCTGCAAAACGCTATGGCGCAAGCGGAACAAGCCCATGGGCCTATCACTACACTGGTCAACAACGCCGCCAACGATGCACGCCACTCGCTAAGTGCATACACCCCACAACAGTGGGACGCGGGGATGGCGGTGAACTTACGGCCACACTTTTTTACCGCCCAGGCGGTTAGCCCGGGCATGGCTAAACTGGGCTACGGCTCGATTATCAACTTTTCATCTATTTCCTATTTAATGGGTAACGCAGGTTACCCGGGCTACGTCGCATCCAAAGCGGCGATCACCGGTTTGACCCGCGCACTGGCCCGCGAGCTCGGCGGCGATAACATCAGAGTTAACTCGCTGCTACCGGGCTGGGTTCTCACCCAGAAGCAATTGGATATGTGGGCGAGCCCAGAAGACTTAGCAGCGCACCTAGAAAGACAGTGCCTGAAGGAGCATTTAGCTCCCAGGGATATAGTCGACGCCACCTTATTTTTAGCTTCACAAGCCAGCCGAATGATCAGCGGTCAGGCCATCGCCGTCGATGGCGGTGTAGTGGTGACCGGATGAACACAGACACTTGGATCGCCCTGGATTGGGGAACCAGCCATTTACGCACTTGGCTATTGGACTGTAGCGGTCAAATACTCGATCAACGCC
>MABF01000284.1:122-28818 GCA_002163025.1 'Osedax' symbiont bacterium Rs2_46_30_T18 | reverse complement strand
TGCGGGTATATTTCTCCAGTAGATATCGCCCTCTGTCGCCAACCTCGATCAACCACTGCTGCAACAGTAACTCACCAGCAGCTTCAAATTTCTTCTGCAACTGGCTATTCAGTTGCCGTATTTCCAGACCGGCATCAACAAGCCTAAGCTTAGAGCGCTGCGCCATTTCTTTTGACCTGACCCAACCGATTGTTTCAATTTTCTTTGCCACCGCTGAGACCTGCTGTCGCTGCACTACAGACATTGAATGCCATTGCTTGAGATTGACCACCACCATTTCTTTCGGCAACCAGCCCCGCAACTCATACCAGTAGCGAAAGCGCTTGTGTAATGACAGCTCAGTTATCGTCAAGGCGGAACCAAACAACACATCAAGCTGCTTTTTTCTCAATGCTTTAGACAATTTAGCGGCTGGAATGTCGACCGCGGTAAACCCAAGCTTGGCACCAAGTGCCTGCGTAACCGCACTATAAGGGCGAAATCGCAAACCACTCAGATCCTCAACGCTCTCAAGCTTCTTGCTGCTGTACATTCCCTGCGCGGGCCAGGGCATAGTATAAAGCAACTTCACTCCCTTCCCCTGTAACACTTTGTCTATTTCTGCTTTGCTGGCACGGTATAATCTAAACGCCTCTCGATAGTTAGTGGCCAAAAAGGGAATGGAATCGACAGCCAATAACGGGTCTTCATGGGAGAGCGCCGAGATTAAACGACCACCAATAGGCACTAGGTCATTTTTAACCGCACCAAAGATTTGCTCCCCCTTAAACAAACTGCCTGAAGGGTAAGTCTTAATGACCAACTGGCCGTTAGTGATTTTTTTCACTTGAATCGCAAAACTCTGCGCCACTTTCGAATGCATATTGTCAGCCGGATTTGCCAGCGGCATTTGCCATTCCAGGGCACTTATACGGGTACTGAAAAACAGCAGTAGAATTAAAAAATTGCGTGATACCTGTATCAAAAACATATGCCTTTATAAGCCCAACCCTCAACAGGTGAAGGACATCAAATTATAATTACACAGCAGTTAAGCCTGCTGTTTCCCTGACCTGCGCCGCTGACAGCCATCGCTCACCACAATACAGAAAAGCCAACCATTAAGGCAGATTAACTGAGTCAAGCGCAGGGTAATAGTTTATCTAAAGCTAAATGAGTATTGAAGTACACACTGGCTCAATCGCGCAATTAGAGGACTGGATTGCACTATTAGCACTGAAGGTCATGCTTAAAACACATAAATGAACACAAACTGAATATAATGGATTAGTGTCTTATCATCCTATATACTGAGCCTGCACAACACTTGCGACACTAAGTTGAAACCAGCAAGGTTACAATTAAACCTAAGCAATGGATGATTTTCTATCTAACTGATACCGCCATGGAGGCACCATGATCAGAAAAAACAAACTCTTACTCAACATTTATCCCGCATTACTATTTTCCTTAACTCTCACCCTCAGCGGCGCTGCGACTGCAGCCCAGTGCAAAGGAGAGACACTGAGCGCCTGCGAGCAGCGCACCGATTGCCATTGGATAGATGCTCACAAAAGAAAAAACGGGGTCGCAATAAAAGCTTATTGCAGGACCAAAGCTAAGCCAAGAAACACTACAAAAAAGACCTTACCCACGACAGATAGCAGCGCCCAAGCAAGCGAAAACAACACAACCGACCAACCTGCAGAGGATAGCAAAACAAGCCTCGACGCAAACAATTCAAATTAGACTTGCAAACTAACAACGGACAGAACACGCATTAGTGCCGGGGATCAAGTCCTGGCACAAATGCGCTATATTTTAAAGACCGGGCATTTTCTTATCATTGAGCATTACCACTCCGTCTTGCACCGCCAGCTTAAAGTCATAATACTCCCCCGCATCAACCAGGAACCCCATAGCGACAAAAAAACCTAACTGCTGTGAATCATAACCCGGCATAGCCTGGAGAAACTTTTTTGGCACCGTCAGCTTCGCATTCAAATCAACTTTCTGCATCAGCGCCTGACGATTGGTCATCGCCTCTTCGACAGAAAAGGGAGCCATATTCAACTTCGCTACAGCATCCAGGGCCTCGCCATCGGCTATTGCGGAGATTTTGTCAATACTAAAACTAACCCCCTTTTGGGTAACCTCGCTAAACAGTGGCACCAGCAACATAGGATTATCTATCTGCCCTGCATTTGCTTGCTGCATCTGCTGCAAATTTTCTACCAGCGCCATAACGGAGTCATAATCCAAGTCAAAGCTCAGCTGTAACTCAGGCCGGTCCAACTGGAAACTGTCGACAGCGTTATCAACAACCAAACTATCGGCTCCATATTGCATTGCCAACACAACTCGATCTTCTTTTAATTTCTGCTGCACACTTACAGACAAACCATCTAGATCGACAGCTGCACCTTGTGCATCTACTTTGATCTGCTCGACATTGAAAGATGCAGCCATATCCTGTACCGATTTAGCCTGCAATATATTCCCATTAATGGCTGTCGCTTTCTGCGACCAACTCATTACTCCGATAGCAACGCTGACATCAGCGGAGCTAAATTGACTAGCAGCTGTCACTAAGTCCATTTGGTACATATCAGAGCTTAGCGAAACCGGTCCGCTAGTGGCCCCCAATGTATAAACGGCCTCATTATCGGTTACTTCAAAGCTGTCAATCGCCAGAACACCGTTCATTATCACTGCGCTGGCAAGAGGATCAAAACGATACTCACTGTTGAGAACCAGCGGTGTTACCTGAGTATTCACCTGGTAACTCTTCAGTTTATCCAACAAGCTGCCGGGCGATAACTGCATCACACTTTGACTACTCAGGAAGCCGTGCTGGAAATTGACATCTAAATTGACAGTGTTAGTGCCCGCCCAGGAAACGACCGATTCTGGCAAATCTAAATACTCAATGGTTAGAGTATTAGCCGATGAAAAAGTTGACGATTTAACGCTTGAGGACACTATTGCCACACCGCGATAATGCTCTTGTGCCGCTGCAACTTCGCGCGCAAACTGCTCATCCACTTGCTGCCCGGTAAGCACCACACCCCCCAGGTAACCAGCTCCGACTACAGCCCCTATAGCAACAACCCACAAACCTTTTTTCATCATCCAGTCCCTTAAATATAAATTAGCGGCAATTCTAGCACTTGCCATGGGAAGATGCGACAGAACCCTATTTACTTACTACCTTTAGCTACTGCTGGATCCAGGCATCTATGACGACCATATTGTCAGTAAAGGTGCATAACATTATCCAACCACTGCATCATTAATAAGCTCAATAGATCTAAACTGAAAACATGTTACCGATCATAAGAATGATTCCGGCATCTGGTTTGCAGGCACAATTTCCTGATGCTTAGGTTTAACAGTCACAGCATTAGCAACTTACAACCTCTAGCTGATAATATTTACGAACGATTAGCTACAGACTATACAGACAATGAATAGTTAAATTGCTATCCTTAGGACAATTATCACAACCACCAGCAACTATCAAAATCTCAACACATTAGCGACCTATAAGGCTAGTCAGTTGAGCAGATTGGAATTTTTTCATGTCAGATCTTCGCCATCCAGATTTAGAGATATACATCAAAAGCCGCAGTTCAGAACAGGTCATCCAATGGCTAGAGCAAGTATGTGATAGCGTGCAAGTTCTCACTCAAACTGCCACATCCTGCGAGCTAGAACTAGAGTTTTGTGATCAGTACACAAGCGCTTCGCTGCAGCAAAAAGTTTCGGGTAAAGCTTGGAGCAGTTTGTGGTTTAAAAGCAACCCAACACCTTGGGACACAGACTTGGACTGCGCGCTACTTGCCTCCGAGCAAATGGCAACACAAATTCGCTGCATTAAAGCCGGCTGGGAAGATAACCAGGAAAATGATGAGAGCGGGGAACAATGGTGGCGTGTGGAAGACAATGAAAAACAATTAATCGACTGGAAAGGCTAACAAAAGCGAACTAGGCCGCGAGGTTCACAGAGCCTCGTGCCACACCAATGTGATCTAACATCAGCTTACCCGAAGACATCAGGGCTACTTTCTCAAATTCATCTACCGCTCCCTTATAGGGCCGAGGAGTTTCTGCCATGGTTTCAATAAAGGAATTTACAAAGGCAAAATCACCAAAACGCAGTTGGTGAATAGAGTTGTTTAGCCGCTCTACCAATTGCGGCTTATTTACCTCTACCTCTGAAGGGTATACTGGCACTACTGGAGCTTCTAATTGCTGTTCGGCAGCAGCAGGCAGAGCAAAGCTGGGAGGCATTTCCTGATTGGTAGTAATGAGGGACAGCAACATAGCAAACTGTGCACCATTAGCTCCCTGAATCGCTCCAGGCAGGCTAGCAGTGTAAGTATCTATTCGCTCAAGCTGTATCTGTTGTGTCTGCATCATCACTTCACAATTAAGTCGTCAATCATCGGCTAGCCAAAATAGCGTTATTTTAGCTAGTCTAAAGCATATCGGCGGCTCTTTATAAAACTTAACTATTTTATTCGCTTTGTGCCACTAACACTGCCTTTTTTAGCCACAGCTGATTAAACTAGCCAGATAACACAACCAACAGGACAAGCAACATGGGACGATGGCGCGCACCAGCTCCGACTAGCTCTAAATACATTACCAAGAACGGCTTCGATAAACTCAATGCCGAACTACGCTATTTATGGAAAGAAAAGCGCCCCATGGTAACACAGGCAGTGCGCGAGGCCGCTGCTCAGGGAGACCGCTCAGACAACGCTGAGTACACTGAAGGCAAGAGATTACTGCGAGAAATCGACCGAAGGGTGCGTTTTTTAGCCAAGCGCCTTGAAGACATTAACGTTATAGAGCAAATCCCGGCGAACAATAATATTATTTTGTTTGGCGCCTGGGTAACTTTGCTCGCTGAAGATAATAGCCAACGAAAAATCCGCATAATCGGACCCGATGAAATAGATGGCTCTGGAGTGCTAGTAAGCATGGATTCGCCGCTGGCAAAAGCGCTGTTCAAAAAACAACTCGGCGATGAGATAGAACTACACAAACCGGACGGTTCAGTGAGTTATTTTGAAGTAATGGCTATTGAATACAGCAAAAACTAAATCGCCAGATAGCAACCATAAACAAAACAGCAGATGATTTAGACTTCAGTATAGGGAATTTGTTTTTACAAGAGAGACCAGAGCAGATTTGCCTTGGTGAAACACAAGTTCCACTGGAAGTGGTGGGCCGTGTAGGATTCGAACCTACGACCAATTGGTTAAAAGCCAACTGCTCTACCAACTGAGCTAACGGCCCTTCCAGTAAAACTGGCTCCTCGAGTAGGACTTGAACCTACGACCAATAGATTAACAGTCTACTGCTCTACCAACTGAGCTATCGAGGAACTACTATTTTAAAACTTCCCAACCACTAACTGCTTACAGCTAATGGCGGAGGGGCAGGGATTCGAACCCTGGGAGCCTCTCGACTCGCTGGTTTTCAAGACCAGTGCTTTCGGCCACTCAGCCACCCCTCCGAAGATGGAGGCACATTTTAGCTAATTACAGCTAACTGTCAACCAAATTTTTTACTCAATTACTAATTAAGTAATTTTTCGAAACAAAACACAAAAAAAGCAGACAGTGGTGGGCCGTGTAGGATTCGAACCTACGACCAATTGGTTAAAAGCCAACTGCTCTACCAACTGAGCTAACGGCCCTTGCCTGATCTTACTATTCTGAAACTGGTGGGCCGTGTAGGATTCGAACCTACGACCAATTGGTTAAAAGCCAACTGCTCTACCAACTGAGCTAACGGCCCTTTTCAGAATACTGGCTCCTCGAGTAGGACTTGAACCTACGACCAATAGATTAACAGTCTACTGCTCTACCAACTGAGCTATCGAGGAACATCACATCATCTTCATATGCTATTTACGCCTTGGTAAAACGTAAATGGCGGAGGGGCAGGGATTCGAACCCTGGGAGCCTCTCGACTCGCTGGTTTTCAAGACCAGTGCTTTCGGCCACTCAGCCACCCCTCCAGAAGATGGGCGCAGATTTTATCGATTTGTCAGCAGGAGTCAACAGAATAATTCACAAAAGTTAATATATTTTGTTTTTATGAGAAAAATCGTGCAAATATCCAACAAAAACACTGAATCCGGCTTGTTTGAAGTCTTTTTTGTACAATTTTCAGGCAGTTGTTTATAATAACTAAGCGTAGCTAGCCACTTCAGAAGCAGCATTATTTTCTGCGCAGCAATGCACATATTAGCGAATTTATACCTTGCCCCATGAGCACTCCTGATCTAATATTGACTTTCGTCCACAAACTGACAAAAGTCCAGATTATGACCAAGCGAGAACAACAAATAATTAATGCGATTAAAAGCAACCCACTTATTTCGCAATCACAACTGGCAGAAATTATCGGCATCAGCCGCTCAGCCATCGCCAGCCATATTACCAACTTGATATCTAAAGGTATTATTGAAGGTCGTGGCTATGTAGTAGCTCCCAAAAAA
This sequence comes from 'Osedax' symbiont bacterium Rs2_46_30_T18, assembly GCA_002163025.1. Classification (GTDB taxonomy): domain Bacteria; phylum Pseudomonadota; class Gammaproteobacteria; order Pseudomonadales; family Balneatricaceae; genus Rs1. The sequence goes on along the minus strand of MABF01000284.1, from coordinate 22,322 downwards.
TTCTGTGTCGCGATTGGCGGCGCCAATATGGATATATTGGGCAAGCCAGATACATGCATCAGTGCCAATAGCTCTACACCGGGGTCTGTTACTAGCAGCCCCGGCGGAGTCGCCAGGAATATAGCCGAGAATATAGCCAGACTCGGCGATAAATGTTATTTGATTGCTGCGGTCGGAGATGACAGTCGCGGCCGACAACTGGTAGAGCTGAGCAACAGTGCAGGCGTCGACACCTCCCAGGTTCTCAGCATTGCGGGACAGAGCACCTCCTGTTATCTATCGATTCTAGATAGCGATGCAGAAATGCAACTGGCGATAGCCGACATGAAAATTCTAGAACAATTAACGCCAGAGCGATTGCAAAAGCAACTACCACTGCTGAAGCAGGCGAGCCTGATAGTACTAGATACCAATATTAGCGTGCAGTTGATGCAATTCCTTTTTTCTAACCTCACTGCAACTACATTTTTTGTCGATACAGTCTCCGTTGCCAAGGCAGAAAAAATTACTCCATTTCTGCAATCTGTGCACAGTTTGAAGCCTAATCTTTTAGAGGCCGAAAAAATCTCAGGCATGAAAATAAGCCATCCTCAGCAACTGCCCGAACTCGCTGATTGGTTTCACAGCCGCGGGGTGCAATGTATCTATATTAGCTTAGGTGAGCAGGGACTCTTCTACTCCAACGGGCAACAGCAGAAGTTAGTAAAACTCCCGGCACTGCAAATCACCAACAGCAACGGTGCAGGAGACGCCATGATGGCCGCTCTATGCCACTGCCAACTGTTAGACATAGAGATAGAAAAAAGCGCTTATTTCGCCCTTGCAGCAGCTAACTACGCCCTGGCAACTAAAGCAACCATCAATACCGAACTATCAGTGGCAATGATTGAGAAATCTCTCAACCAGGCAAATTTAATCTCCAGCGATAGCTAATCAGAGACAATTTTGGCAAACGCATTTAAGCACCCTTTTGCCTCAGCCAGAGCTGTGCTGATACTGCAAAATTTAACAGACATTGGGCTAAAGTGCCCGCACATACACATAAGGCAAGGATAAAACATGCTAGCACTAGAGAAACACTTACAGGTCAGTGACGAAGTTAGAGATGCAATAGCATCTGGTAAGCCGGTAGTCGCTTTGGAATCAACGATTATATCCCACGGCATGCCCTACCCTAAAAATGTAGAAACTGCTCTTAATGTCGAGCGTATCATTCGCGACAAAGGCGCGATACCGGCAACCATCGCCATTTTACAGGGCCAGCTAGTGGTTGGCTTAAGCCATCAGCAAATTGAATACTTAGGCAAAGCCGGACAAAGTGTCAATAAAACCAGCCGCCGAGACATCCCCTTTATCGTCGCCGCTAAAAAAGACGGCGCGACTACCGTGGCCTCGACCATGATTTTGGCGCAGATGGCTGGCATCAAGGTATTTGCCACCGGCGGTATTGGCGGAGTACACCGCAATGCAGAAACCACTATGGATATCTCGGCCGATCTACAGGAGCTGGCTAAGACCTCAGTGGCGGTTGTCTGCGCCGGAGTGAAATCAATTTTAGACATAGGTCTGACCCTTGAATACCTGGAGACACACGGAGTGCCTACGATAGGCTTTCAAAGCGATCAAATGCCAGCATTCTATACCAGAGAAAGTGGTTTTAAGATCGACTATAAGCTTGATAGCGCCAAAGAGATCGCGGACAGTATCATCACTAAATGGCAGCTCGGCCTAGAGGGCGGGGTTGTGGTTACTAATGCTATTCCACTCCAGCATTCGATGGACGCCGCTGTGATCGGCAAGACCATCGATCAAGCGCTGATTGATATGCAACAACAGGGAGTGTTTGGTAAACAAAGCACCCCATTTTTACTGGCACGTATTGCAGAAGTCACTGCAGGAAAAAGTTTACAGGCCAATATCGAGCTCGTTTATAACAACGCTGCACTCGGTGCGCAAATCGCTATAGAGATGAGCGAACTGCAACACTCGTAATTCAGCTGGCTATTTGACTGGCCTCAATCCCAGCTCTTATCAGAGCTGGGTTAGCAACAAATTCAGCCGATCGATACTCCTGAAGCCTGCAAATCTGCATGGTAAGACGAGCGCACTAAAGGCCCACTGGCAACATGATCAAAACCCAACTCTTTGGCAACACGTGCGAATTCATCGAACTCAGCGGGAGTAACAAACCTATCAACAGGCAAATGATCTCTGCTCGGCTGTAGATATTGCCCCAATGTAACCATATTTACATTGTGCGCCCGTAAATCTTTAAGCACTTGGATAATTTCTTCATTGGTCTCACCAACGCCTACAATGATTCCCGATTTAGTACGTATATTCGGCATGGCTTCTTTGTAGCGGCGTAATAATTCCAGCGACCCCTTATAGCTCGAACCTGGATTAACCTTTTTAAATAAGCGCTCCACTGTCTCCATGTTGTGGTTAAACACATCGGGAGGGTACTTTGACAGCAGCTCAATAGCGATATCCATGCGGCCGCGAAAATCTGGCACTAAGGTCTCTATCTGCAAAGTCTTAGAGCGTTTACGGGTCTCAATAATGCAATTGGCTATATGCTGAGCACCGCCATCGCGCAAGTCATCGCGATCTACAGAAGTAATAACCACATATTTCAGCCCCATCTCAGTGATAGCTTCCGCCAATTCACGGGGCTCATTTTCATTCAGTGGATTGGGTCTGCCGTGCGCCACATCGCAAAAAGGGCAGCGCCTGGTACAAATATCGCCCATAATCATGAAAGTCGCAGTGCCTTTGCTAAAACACTCACCGATGTTCGGGCAACTCGCCTCTTCGCAGACAGAAGATAGATTGTGCTCGCGCAGCTTGGCCTTAATTCTTTTGACTTCAGCGTTACTCCCCATACGCACTCTTAACCAAGGTGGCTTCTTCAGCATATCAGCCTTTTCTGTCGGCAGAATTCTGATCGGAATACGCGCCATTTTATCGGCACCACGCAATTTCACCCCCTGGTCGAGGCGTTTGCCTTTTGGCCGGGTCCGCTGATTAGTAAGGTCTTTTATTTCTATCATAAGATCACTCAATTAAATTCTGTAGTGTAACTAATATCTTCGTAACCAATTTTCTCTATCATGTAATCAGCCAGCAAGGACGCCGCTTGTCGATTGTCTAAATTGCTGACATAGTCACTCAAGTTACTCATTTGCATACCCGCATAACCACAGGGGTTAATACGCAAAAAAGGCTCAGTATCGACATTTAAATTAAGTGCCAAGCCATGGAAACTACAACCCCTTCTAACCCTTAACCCCAGAGAGGCTATCTTACTCTGATCCACATACACACCCGGGGCGTCACTTTTAGCATAGGCATTGACACCATAGTGTTGCAGCAAATTTATGATCCCCTGCTCCATCAGTGTGACCACTTCCCTGACGCCCAACTTGTTGCGGCGCAAATCCAACAGTAAATACATGATCAGCTGGCCCGGCCCATGATAGGTGACCTGACCGCCGCGATCGACTTGTACCACTGGAATATCTCCGGGGTTTAGCAGGTGCTCAGCTTTCCCCGCCTGACCTTGGGTAAATACACTCTGGTGCTCTAGCAGCCAAATCTCATCGCTGCTGTCTCTATCTCTGTCGTTGGTTAATTGCTGCATTTTCCGCCAGGTTGGCTGGTAGGGCTGTAACCCCAGACGGCGGACAATTAATTTACTGTTAGCAGTCATTTACAATACGGTAACCACTTTACCAGAGGCTTTAAACTCTGCATTTAAATCAATAAGTTGTTGTTCGCTTTGGGCTGTCATATACATGCGCACGGAGCGAAACTTACCGTTTTTAGAGTCTTGATGTGTGACTCTTTTCAAGTCTAAGTGCTGATCGTATTTAGCCATCACTTGCAGTACATAGTCCTTAAATTCACTGGTGTTGTGGCCGATGACTTTGATGGGATAATCTGCACAGGGGAATTCTATTTTAGGAGGCTGTGGATCTTTGGAGTTTTTAACCGATGCTACTTTATTCATTGCTATATCATTTTTTGTAAACTGAAGTGTTGTGCATTATACACGCTCTCAAGCAGAGATTCACTTATTGTAATTACAGCTATGAAACAGCAATTTACAGCATATCCTGGCAAGCTTACAAGACTGGGCGATGCCTGCGTAGCAGACAACACTTTTGTATAGAGGTCAGCTCTCGAAGAGCATCCGCTGTTGTGCTGCCAGTAACTGATACATACGACGCCACATAACTCCTTTAGCACCAGAGCCCAGTACATGCTGATCAATTTTCAATACCGGCAATAAGCCACGGGTAGAGCTACTTATCCACACTTCATCTGCTGCCAACAAGCGCCTATAACTAATGCTTTGCTGTAGATATTGAATGCCGTTTTCTACAGCTAACTGGCGCACTAAGTTGCTGGTAGTACCGGCCAGTATGGCATGCTCACTGATAGGGGCTATTAGTGTTGCACCTTCGACTATCAGCAGGTTAGAACTGGCACCTTCTAATAGAGTATCATTGCGTTGTAACAACGCTTCTTGAGCACCCTGTAAACGTGCCTGTTCCATCACCAATATATTTGGCAGCAAACTATTGGATTTAATATCGCAGCGGTGCCAACGCAAATCTTCACAGACGATCACTTTAATGCCGGCGACTGAGTCAACAGAGGCACTGTAACTGTTTTCAATGGGATTAGTGCAGGCAAAAACTGTTGGCCGCATATCGGTATCTATAGAGTGAGTGCGTTTATCGCCAGCCCCTCGGGTGACTTGCAGATAGACCGACAAGTTACCCGCACCATTAAGGGCCACCAGCTGATCGGTAACTTGCTCCCAATCGTGTTCAGCGATAATGTTAAGCGCGCTCAAACTCTGTTGCAGGCGCTGCAGATGCAAATCCATCTGAAAGCTCTTCCCGTGATAGTAAGGGATGACTTCATAGACACTGTCGGCAAACAAGAAGCCTCGATCAAACACAGAAACCTTAGCTTGATCAGCGCTAATATATTCCCCGTTGAGATAGACCTTATCCATAACCAATTCCAGCCTCTGTATTAACCAGCGACTATTGAAAAGCTAGCAGCTGAGCAGGCAGCTATTTTCACATCAAATCGATGAAGAAGAGCAGGACGCTGTCCCAGATCTTCTTAAAGAAACCACCTTCCTGTACTGCATTTAAAGCCACCAGCGGTACTGTAGCAACATCTTTCCCATCCAAGGTAATTCTCACCACACCGTAAGCTTGTCCGGCGACGACAGGCGCTGTTACTTCATCATTGATATCCATAGTCGCTTTCAGCCCCTTTGCCTGACCGCGGGGGATAGTCACTGCAAGAGGTTCAGCCAATCCCAGTGCGACTTGAGATTCACTGCCGCCCCAGACTTTAATCAATGAAAGCTGTTGATTGGCTTCATAGAGCTTGTGGGTTCGAAAGAAACGAAATCCATAGGCCAGCAGCTTCTGCGATTCCCTGGCTCTGGCATTTTCACTCTTAGTCCCTAAGACCACAGTAATTAAACGCATACCATCACGCTTGGCAGAAGCAACCAGACAGTAACCAGCCGCGTCGGTGTAACCGGTTTTTAGACCGTCAACCGTCTTGTCGCTCCAGAGTAGTTTATTGCGATTTGGCTGGCGTATATTGTTATAGGTATATTCCTTCTCGGAGTAAATACCGTAGTGCTGTGGATACTTCTGGATAATGGCCTGGGCCAACAACGCCAAATCAAAGGGAGACGAATAATGATCTTCACTAGGCAGTCCAGTAGCGTTTGAGAATTTAGTATTATCCATGCCCAACAACTTTGCATGCTGGTTCATCAGGCTGGCAAATGCCGTTTCGCTTCCCGCTATGTATTCAGCCATAGCTACCGACGCATCATTGCCCGATTGAATGATAATACCGTTGAGCAGCTCCTCCAACTTTACCTGAGTCCCCTCTTTGATAAACATTCTCGAACCTTTGGTTCTCCATGCCTTCTCGCTTACTAACACTTGATCATCTAAACTGATGTTGCCTTTGGTCAGTTCATATTCAGCAATATAACTGGTCATCATTTTAGTCAAACTAGCGGGCGGGAACTGTTGATTGGCCTTTTTCTCGGCAATGATTTTGCCGGTATCCGCATCCATAATAATGTAGCTGGTAGCCGCTATTTTGGGTGCTGCAGGTATTAACTGCGCGCCTTGACTACCGAACGTAGTAGCGATGGCTGCGAACATTACAAAACTGCGAACAATGTTCTTTTTAATTAAGCGCGTCACAATGACTCCTTATCTAATCAAACGCGCACCTTTGTACATGCGCAACTGCTAAACTTTAAAGTTGGTGTTTGGACGGGCTATTCAACCACTGCAACTGACCATAATATTCATTAATAGCCGCCAGTCTGCCCGTCGTTTGTTGGCTGTAGTTTATTTCGGCAAATCGATCAAATGAGCGCCGGCAAAACTTCTATCAGCCAGTATCATCTTCAACTGTTCTGTGCGCATACGACTCTTCATTGGACCGAGAATCACTTTGTATAGCTTGCGCTGTTGTTTTTGTATTTCACTGATAAGTACCGGCAGCCCTAGATCATTTACTTTTAGGGTTACCGCATGTGCTGCTTGTTCTGTCGAATACACTCCCACTTGCACATAGTGAATGCCTAAATATTTATCCGTACGCAGCGATTTTTTAGCCGTTTCTGGAAGCTTTGGCTGCGCCGAATTGGCCAAGTTAGCAGCACCACTTTGAGCTACTATCGGCTGCTCGGCAGGTGCTGTTACAGTATTACCCTCAACTACCGACAATTTTGCCGGTTTGAAAACCAGTTGTTGGTTCTCGTTGCTCTGAGCTGTTTTGCCCTTGGCAACTTGAGTGGTATTTAAGTCATTACCCGACTTCCAAGTAAGGGGATTGATCGCTTCGACTTCTACCTGAGCGGTACCACTGTTTAACATATCCAATTTTGATGCAGCGGCATAAGATAAATCGATTACCCGTCCCTGATGGAATGGCCCCCGATCATTGACTCTGACAATAACTTGTTTATTGTTGGCCAAATTAGTGACTTTTACATAGGTCGGTAACGGCAGAGATCTGTGCGCCGCACTCATCCCATACATATCATATTTATCGCCGTTCGCAGTCAGGTAGCCGTGAAACTTTTTACCGTACCATGACGCCCCGCCACGCGCTTTATAACCCAGCGATGACTTCATCACTGAATATGTTTTGCCAAATACTTCATATTGACTCTTGTTACCTCCGCGGCTACGAGTTTCTACTTTTGGCACAGCATCTACCACGTGTGAGACATCTACGTTGGTATCAGGACCGTAGTCTTTTGTGACTTTGTAGCGCCCTTCATTGGTTTTTTTGGCGGTGCTCTGTGCACCTTTATTGGCACAACCTGCAACCAACATTGTTACCAGCAGCAAACCGAGCAGATTGCGGAAGTATTTATAATTATTCATATATTCCTTTAACTTAACTTGTTTTCAGCTTTTATCAGCTCACTCAACTGAAAGACCGCCATCGCATAAAAGCGGCTGCGATTATACCTTGTGATGACATAAAAGTTCTGCAGTCCAAACCAATACTGATCTTTATCGTCATAGATCAATTTCATCAAAGTGGCTTTCTGCTGCTGTTGCAACTGTTCTGCACCACTTATAGACCGACTCCGCCACTGCTGCAAAGTCACTTTAAGATCTAAGCCATTGTTATACCATTCTTTATCTATTTCTTGCGACACTTTAGCACTAATAACCACAGGTTGATCTTTTAACCAGCCGTGTTCAGCAAAGTAATTAGCAACACTGCCTATTGCATCAACAGGATTTTTCCAGATGTCTTTTTTCCCATCACCATCGTAGTCAATCGCATACTTCCTAAAACTTGAGGGAAGGAATTGGCCTATCCCCATGGCCCCGGCGTAGGAGCCTTTAATATCACTAAAGGACAGTCTTTCCTCGCGACACAACAGTAGAAATTCTTTAAGTTGATTGCGAAAGTATTCTCCTCTGCGCGGGTGATCAAAGGCTATGGTCGACAACGCATCTATAACTCTATAATTGCCAGTTACTTTACCGTAGCGAGTCTCGACTCCAATAATTGAGACGATCATTTGTGCCGGAACACCAAATTCACGCTCTGCTCTGGCCAGTGCCGGGGCGTGTTTTTTCCAAAACTTATTACCGTTCTGAATCCCCTTAGTGCGGATAAACCCGGAGCGATACTGCTCCCAGGTCTTGCGCGCTTCCGCTGGCCTAGCCATCGCTTTAAGAATTGAATCTTTGCGCTTGGCAGTGCCTAAAACTTTAGTTAAGTACTCTTTAGTAAAGCCTTCGTCCAACATTTCCTGCAGCCACTTTTGTGCCAGCGGGTGCTGCGAATAATCAGCTGCATAACTTCCCTGAGAGTAAACCACTATCAACAGCAGGCAACAGTTTAAAACTCTTTTAATGCTCATATTTCTTATAGCCCCCAAATAGCTATTTATACCTCAATACTGCTTTTTGTTTGATCCAAGACAGCGCTTGCGCACCCCTAAATCACCACGTTCCTATGTGTATGTACCGACATAATAACCCCGAAACCCATCATCAAAGTCACTATTGAAGTCCCCCCATAGCTCATCATCGGCAGCGGCAGGCCAACCACCGGTAAAATGCCACTTACCATACCAATATTGACAAAAATAAATACAAAAAAAGTCAGGATAATACTACCGCATATCAATCGACCAAAACTATCGCTTACCTGAGCCGCCATCCACAATCCCCGGGCAATGATCAACAAATAAAGAGTGATCAGCGCCATCACCCCCAACAACCCCTGCTCTTCAGCCAATACTGCAATGATAAAATCAGTGTGCGACTCAGGTAGAAAATTGAGCTGGGATTGAGTCCCCTCAAGCCACCCTTTTCCGGAAAAGCCGCCTGAGCCTATAGCCGTTTTCGATTGGATAATATTCCACCCCGACCCCAGGGGATCACTCTCTGGGTCCATAAAGGTCATGACGCGCTGCTTTTGATATTCTTTCATTGTCATCCACAGCACCGGCAGACATGCGGCACCAGCAGCCAGTGACAGAAAAATATAGCGCCAGCGGATCCCAGAGAACAACAGCACAAAAATACCTGAGGAGGCAATCACCAGTGATGTGCCTAAATCCGGCTGTTTCATAATCAACAATGTCGGCAGGGCAATCAGCAGCAGCGCGATACAACACTGTTTCAAAGTGGGCGGCAAGGGCCTTCCCGCCAGACAAAATGCCACTGTCAGCGGCAGTACCACTTTAATAATTTCCGAGGGCTGAATCCGAATCCCGGGCAGCGCCAGCCAGCGCTGCGCACCTTTTGCACCCACACCAAACAACAGCACGCAAACAAGTAAAATCACACCGCCCGCGTACACCCAAGGTGCCCAGCGTTCGAGTAATCCAGGGCTGATTTGTGCGACCACCAGCATGGCCACCAAACCTACTCCCATGCGCACAGCCTGTTTCATTACATAACCTGAGTCCTGTGCTGAGGCACTGTATAAAACAAATAGGCCAAAGGCACACAACATCAATATTAAAATCAGCAGCGGCGCATCTAAATGGGTATAACTCCAGATGCCAGGCTTGCGCCGTAAATGCGAACTGGAATTTTGCATTGAGCGGGAAAAGTCTTTACTCATAGAATTTCACCACCCCATTGCTGTTGTGGATCCACACCTAGTAAGTAGGCATCGAGAATTTTCCTGGCAAGTGGCGCGGCGGTACTTGACCCACCTCCGCCGAGCTTACCGCCGTTTTCAACCACTACGGCAATCGCAATTTTTGGATCATCCACAGGTGCAAATGCGATGAATAAGGCGTGATCTCGATGCTTTTTAAGAAGCTTACTCGCATCGTAGCGCTCGCCTTGTTTGATACCTACTACCTGCGCGGTACCCGTTTTTCCTGCAATCAGGTAGGGAGCATCGCCTCCCACTTTACGTGCAGTACCACGCTTGCCATGCATAACTTCTGTCATTCCCGCAATCACTGCATCCCAAAGAGCCGGATCTTTTAGTTGTATATTATCTGGCTTGGGGTTACTCCCCTGTGTATCTGGCTGGGTTAGTAACACCTCTCCCTTACTACCAACTTCACGAAAGCCCATTAACAACTTAGGTTGGCGCCAGACACCGCGATTTGCCAGTAGCATTGCCGTCGTTGCCAGCTGTAGTGGAGTAGTCACTAAGTAGCCCTGACCAATACTCAAATTCAGGGAATCACCGGGATACCAGGATTGCTTATAACGGCGTTTCTTCCAACTTTTTGTCGGTAAAACCGCCGCTATTGCCTCGGGCAAATCCAAACTGGTGACTTTACCTAGACCGAACATATCCATGTAGTGAGAGATGTTATCAACCCCGGTTTTGTGTCCCGCATCGTAGAACCAAACATCGCAAGATTGTGCCAGAGCCAGATTTAAATTTACATTACCGTGACCGCTGCGCTTCCAGTCCCGATACTTACGTTGATACCTATCATCGGCAATAGTGTACCAACCCGGATCATAGACAGTGTAATCCACTGGAACAGCACCACTATCAATAGCCGCCAGCGCGGTAATAGGCTTAATGGTGGAACCCGGTGGATAACCGCCGCGAATAGCCCGATTAAACAATGGTAGATCCGGCGACTCTCGCAATGCATTGTAAGCTTTGTTGGAGATACCAGTGACAAATAAATTTGGATCATATCCTGGAGTAGAAACCAGCGCCAGGATGCCGCCTGTCCTTGGGTCTATGGCGACCACTGAAGCCTTTTCATTTTGAAGTAATTTTTCGGTGATTTGCTGCAGGGGTAAATCTATAGTCAACTGCAGATCTTTACCCGGTACAGGTTCAATATTTTCCAACACCCGCATCACCCGACCGCGCGCATTAGTTTCGACTTTACGCATACCTACAGTACCGTGCAGCTCACTCTCGTAGAATTTTTCAATCCCCAGTTTGCCTATATAGTTGGTTGCAGAGTAATTTTTCTCGTCGACCCGCTTTAGCTCGCGCTCGTTAATCCTCCCCACATAACCCATCGCATGTACTAATGTTTCGCCGTAAGGGTAGAATCGAATCAAATCTGCCTCCACCCGGATTCCTGGCAGTCTGTGGTAGTTCACTGACAGCTTGGCTATTTCTTGTGGGGTCAACCGGGATCGGAGCATCACAGATTCATAGGGTCGCCTGCGTCTTTCCAGGCGCTTGTTAAAGCGTTCTAAGTCCCTGGCGCTCAGATCAATGATATCCCCGACCTGGGCGACAATCTGCTGCAGATCCCCGGCCATTTCCTCTTTAAGCACAGTAACTGAGTAACTGGGCTTATTATCGGCGATCAGGACTCCGGAGCGGTCAAAAATCAGCCCACGTGTCGGCTTTTCCGGCTTGAGCTGGATGCGGTTTTTATCGGAGATAGCCGAGTAGCGATCATTATCCACTACCTGCAAAACATACATCCGCGACACAAGCGCACCCATGGCAATTAAAACCAACACAAAGGCCATCAGGGCTCGAAACTGGAAAGTTCTTCTCTCTTGGGGATGATCTTTAAAACGCGCGTATCCGGACATAAAACCTATTTGTGGTAAGGGTGGCCTTGAATCACTGTCCAGGCTCGATATAGTTGCTCGGATAATAGTATCCGTACCATTGGATGGGGAAGAGTCAGTGCCGACAGCGACCACTTCTGGTCTGATCTGGCACTACACCTAGGATCCAGACCATCGGGACCGCCGATCAACAAGCAGAGGTTGCTGCCATTCATCTGCCATTTCTCCATCTGCCCAGCCAGCTGTTCCGTCGACCAGGTTTTACCTGTCACCTCCAGCGCTACGACCCAATCAGTCGCGGGGATCAGCGCTAACATTGCATCACCCTCTCGCTTGATGGCCCTGGCCAAATCCGCACCTTTGCCGCGATGACCAAGGGGAATCTCGATTAACTCGACACTCATCTCCCCTGGCATCCGCTTGTTGTACTCATTAAAGCCTGTCGTTACCCAAGCGGGCATCTTACCGCCTACAGCTAACAGCTTAATTTTCATTGTTGAGCCTCACTAGACGCATTCTAAGAAATCTATTGAGCACTCTCTTCAATGATAGCTTCAGGTTTCATATCAAAACGCCACAGCTTTTCCAAATCGTATAACTCGCGGGCATCAGCGGTTAAAATATGCACAACAACATCCGACAGATCAACAATAGCCCAGTCACCTACGTGATGACCTTCAGTGCTGATTGGCATTACCGCCTGCTGTTTAAGCTGATCTTCCAAATTACCAGCGATAGACATCACATGCTTCTTAGAAGTTCCGCTGCAGAGCACCATAAAGTCAGTAACACTGGATTTACCTTGCACATCGATAATTTCAATGTCTTTGCCTTTAAGATCTTCCAGGGCGGCGACTACTAACTCAATTACTTTTTCGTTTTGCATTTCTTTCTATACCTTGATTTAAAATTTTACTCAAAATCAGATCGACTTTAAGTTGCTGCTAGCATCGAGCTGTACAACTGATGCTGTTTTATATAATCAGCCACTGCGCTGGGCAGTAACTCGGGGGTTAAACTTTTTTGTAACTGGAGACGGATTTCGCTCGCTGAAATATTCAGCGGTGGCTGTTGAAAAAACAACAGTTTTCCGGCGCTGCTAGTCTTTAATTCATCGCTATTGTCAATTCGCTGCTGCATGAGTGAATGGTGTTCTGGACTCTGGACCAATTGATAGCTTGGCCGCTGCAAGACAATGATATGACACAAGCTCAAAAATTGCTTATAACCACGCCAGTCGGGCAACGTTGTGAAAGAGTCCATCCCTATCACCATTATCAGCGGATGTTGCTCGCCAAGGTCTGCACGCAACTGTTTTAAAGTATCGATGGTATAAGACTCAGTAGCAGAGTGCACTTCACGCAGATCGAGATGAATCTCTGGAAAGGGGACTATAGCAATCTCAAGCATAGCGATCCGCGCTGCGGTACTCACTTGCGGTGCCGTTTTATGCACAGGTACTTTGGCTGGAAGCAAGTAGATACTATCACTACTGAGCAACTGACTAACTTGTCTCGCCCCCTGCAGATGCCCGCAGTGGATGGGATCAAATGTACCGCCCATAAATACATACATGTTAACTGCGAGCCCTGTATCGATATTTAACTCTATGCATAATTACTGGCGTATCTGCCCATCGCCCAATACTACATACTTTTGCGAGGTCAACCCCTCCAGTCCTACAGGGCCCCTGACGTGAAGCTTGTCTGTGGAAATACCAATCTCGGCTCCTAAACCATATTCAAAGCCATCGGCGAAGGCCGTTGATGCATTAACCATTACTGAACTTGAATCGACCTGACGCAGGAAAGCTCTGGACTTGCTGTAGTTTTCTGTGACTATCGCATCGGTGTGCGCAGAGCTGTAATAATTAATGTGCTCTATTGCGCTGTGCATATCATCGACAACCTTAATAGATAAAATACCGGCTAAATACTCGGTCGACCAATCCGCTTCTGTGGCTTGGATGGATTGTGGTAATTTGTTTACACAGCGTTCGCAGCCGCGCAATTCCACCTCTTTAGCACTGTAAATCTGGCACAGTTGCGGCAACACGGCATCGACAATATCTTTGTGCAGCAGCAATGTTTCCATGGCGTTGCAAACACCATAACGGCGAGTTTTGGCATTTACTGCAATAGCAATCGCCTTCTCTATATCTGCTTCATCATCGATGTAAACATGACAAATGCCATCTAAATGTTTGATAACAGCAACTTTTGCATCGCGACTAATACGCTCTATCAGCCCCTTGCCACCGCGCGGGATAATCACGTCCACATATCCTGACATAGTGATCAGTTTGGCCACAGCCTCGCGATCAACAGTTTCAATCACTTGTACCGTGTCTGCGGGTAGCCCGGCACGCTTCAATCCAGTGGCTATACAAGCGGCAATTGCCCTATTTGAATGAATTGCCTCTGAGCCGCCGCGCAATATAGTGGCATTACCAGATTTAAGGCACAAACTAGCGGCTTCGACGGTCACATTGGGCCTGGATTCATAGATAATGCCTATCACTCCCAACGGCACCCGCATCTTACCCAGCTGGATCCCGGTATCTAAGTAGCGCATATCACTAATACCGCCAACGGGATCAGGCAAGCTCGCTACCTGCTGCAAACTACTGATCATTTTATCTATGCCGGCATCATCTAATAACAGACGATCTAACATCGGGGCGGAGAGGTTTTTACCAAGACCATTTTCAATATCTTGCGCGTTGGCTGCTATGAGTGACGCACGGCTTTCATCTAAAGCGGTCGCCATTTGTTGCAGAGCATTATTTTTTTGGCCCGACTCAGCACTGGCAATGGTACGAGAGGCTGTTTTGGCTCTCTCCCCTAACTGCTGCATGTATTGATCTATGTTCATTGTTAACCTATCAGCTCTCAATTTTGTAGACTGTAAACTCAATTAATGGCGTATTCGCCAGACCTTTTGCTGCGTTCATTAAAACTGCGCACATCCCTATGATAACCACTGGGATAGCTCAATTCGATCCTGAGGAAGGTGAGAAAGCAAACATTCTATTATTAAACAACAACTACTCAATAAAAGATGACTTTTTAGCAAAGGTGCAAAGGGAATTAAATGTAATTATACTACGCCCTCAATCGCTTAATAACCCTATTAACGCAGATATCTTCTGCTAGTTAATTATAAATACAAATAATGGCAAATAACATTTCAAATTCGCGTAATACAGCTACATTTTTTGAGCCCTCACCGATTAAATTAGTGATTTTAACAGCGCTGGTAATATTCTCCTGCATCATTGCCAGTGGTGCATTTATCTATGTTTTTGCGCAAAACCAAGCAAAACTCTACACTGACAATCAAGTTGCTACAGTGACTAACCAGGCCCTGGTCACTTTAAAACCGATGATCTTAGCCAAAGACAGCTTGAGTATGAATTTTTACCTAGGGAGTATAGCCCGCGCCGATTTTATCCATGGTGCTACTTTAGTAGACGCAAAGGGCAAGCTATTGGCACGCTCCGGTACCAGTAACGGTCCCGCACAAAACAACCCACTTTTCAGCCAGCAGCTGCGTATCGGAGAGTTGAATTTATATATTAACAGCAGCCCCAGCGAGAACTTCTTTAAACGATTACTGTGGATTTTTGTAGTATTGGCAACACTCACCGCAATGTTCACACTCGTTGCTGTCGCTTACTTATCGAAAAAAATATTGCGCGAATTTAGCATTCAATACAAGCCATTACTAGAACACCGCTTTCGCATGGAGCTGGCACAAGTTGCAACGCATAGCCCAGAGACTACTCAGAGCGAAACCCAGACCGCTACAGCGGACAGTAATTTGCGACTTAGTGCCACAGACCAACCGGTATCACTGGCCATTGTTGATTTAGATGTAGCCTCCCAAAACCCTGCCCCAGCTGATAGTGCACCCGCTTTCGCCGCGCCGCAAAGCGAAGAAAATGAACAACTAGTTTCACTGCTAAAGCCTGACGCTGAGCAACGGATGCCACATTTTAAACCTTTTAGCAACCAGAGTGATGTGGAGCTTAAATACCAGGGACCGGCCAGTATGGCCACTGCTGAAATCGAGCTCAGCGAATCTATCCAGTTAATTGAAGAGCAAGCGGCACCCACTCAAGGCTCTGCCATGGGCTCTGCAAATCCATTGCTCAGAGCGCATCCCCACGAGGAGCAGTTAGACCTGTATTCTCTCGAACACCAGACTGAATTGAGCTTAAAAGCCCGCGATGCCGCCTACTTATTATTTATAGATTGCAGTAGTGGCCGCGCTCCGATAGAGGATATTGCAGAGCACCAGACACTGTTGACCGAGTATCGTCGCCTGATCAAGCTTGTGGTTAATATATATGGCGGGGTAGTAGAATTACTCGCCAACGGTGATATCAGAGTAATGTTCGATGACAGAGACCCGGATGACAATCACGGCATTCAGGCTCTGTGCGCAGCTAAGTTATTCAATCAGCTGTACAAATATTATAATCATCGGCAAATTACGCGCATGCAGCCAACGTTGAACATTCAAATATCCCTGGTGCGCGGCAATAGAGAAAAAATTGAATTGCTGAGAGAGGAATCTCATTTTTTGACCCGCACTACAGTCTCTAATCAATTGATCAGCCACACGCCGCTAAGCGAGGTAAAAACCTTGAAAGACAGCCTGCTGGAGGATGCAGAGACCGAGCGCCAGGATGAAGACAAAATTCTCATTTTAGCGCTGAGCCCCAGCTACCAGGAATTACTGGAAAAACAGGCCAGGCACTTGGTAAAAAGTTTCAACTGATTACGGTATAAACAAGCCGGCTGCAGCTGTAGCCTTGACAACCACTGAACCGACTTAACATATCTGCACTAACGCCGCTAAACGACTGACAAAAAAATTCCCCTATAACATCTGTCTGAGATAGACATCTAATATAGGGGAATTTGATCTAACTTATTACTTAGCAGAGACTGTATTATTTCTGCTCTGGCTCGGCCGGCTCTTGCCTGCCCGCTTCAACATCAATACGTTCAACCCGCTGATAGCCTCTAGGCAACTTATTACCTCGGCGGCCGCGCTCGGCACTGAAATGCTGAAGATCTGCAGGTTTTAACTTCAAGTGCTGCTTGCCTGAGTGAACCAATAATGTATCCCCCGGACTGAATACCACCAGCGCAATCATCAGCTCTTCACGATTCGCTGCTCGGCTTGTGGCCACATTGATAATCTTGTTGCCTTTACCCTTGGCCAATTCAGGTAAATCCGCCACTGCGAACACCAGCATCCGGCCCTCGTTGGTCACTGCTGCCAACATTTTATCCCCAGCGGTATCGATATTAATCGATGTGAGTAACTGGGCGTTTTTTGACAAACTTAAGGCCGCTTTACCATTTTTAGTCTTGCTCGACAAATCGGCAATAGTAGTCAGAAACCCATAGCCGGCGTCGCTGGAGAGCAACACTTGGCTTTGCTCACCACCGGTTACCGCCGCATCAATAGTGGCACCTTTGGGCATCGAAATCCTTCCGGTTATCGGCTCTCCCTGACCGCGGGCTGAAGGCAGATTATGCGTTTCAATGGTATAACTGCGACCCGTGGAGTCCAATAGTATTAGCGGTTGATTCATCCTCCCCTGACAGGAGAGCTTAAAACTGTCACCAGATTTATAACTTAGGCCAACCGCGTCAATATCGTGGCCTTTAGCCGCCCTGATCCAGCCCTGCTTGGAGATCACTGCAGTGACAGGCTCCGCCGACAACAGATCCTTTTCAGAAAATGCCTTAGCTTCGGTGCGTGCAACTATAGGTGAGCGGCGCTCATCACCAAAGGTCTGCATATCTTCTTTTAGTTCTTTCTTAATTAGAGTGCGCATACGCTGATCAGAGCCTAAGATTAGCTCCAACTTCTGTCGCTCGCTCTGTAATTCATCTTGCTCGCCCTTGATCTTAAATTCTTCAAGTTTAGCCAAGTGACGAAGCTTGATGTCCAAGATGGCATTTGCCTGAATATCAGAAATATTAAAGCGCTGCATCATCACCGCTTTTGGTTCATCTTCAGAGCGGATAATCTCAATTATCTCATCGATATTCAAATAGGCGGTCATCAGACCATCGAGGATGTGCAGACGATCCAAAACTTTGTCGAGCCTATACTGCAACCGCTTTCGCACTACATTGGTCCGCCAACTCAGCCACTCAGTGAGTATTTGTCGCAGATCTTTTACCTGTGGACGCCCATCCACACCTATCATGTTCATATTGACTCTGTAGGTGCGTTCCAAATCAGTAGAGGCAAATAAATGCGCCATCAACTGCTCCAGATCAATGCGATTAGAGCGTGGTACTATGACTAGTCGAGTGGGGTTTTCGTGGTCGGATTCATCGCGCAAATCCGCCACCATTGGCAGCTTCTTCTGGTTCATCTGCGCCGCTATTTGCTCGAGAATTTTCGCCCCTGACACTTGATGAGGCAGCGCGGTAATAATCACATCCCCCTGCTCTTTATTCCACAGCGCCCGCATCCGCACAGATCCCCTGCCGGTAGTGTAGAGTTTTCGCAACTCCTCTTTGGAAGAGATAATTTCTGCATCTGTGGGCATGTCCGGACCGGGGACAAACTCACAAATCTCCTCAAGAGTTGCCCTGGGATTCTCAAGTAAGTGGATACACGCCGAGGTCACTTCCCGTAAGTTATGTGGCGGAATATCTGTGGCCATTCCCACCGCGATGCCGGTACCGCCATTGAGTAAAATATTTGGCAGCCGCGCAGGCAGCACTGTAGGTTCGTTTAATGTGCCATCAAAATTGGGCACCCAGTCCACTGTTCCCTGACTCACTTCCTGCAATAGAACCTGCGAGTAAGCCGTCAGTCGCGCCTCGGTATAACGCATCGCGGCGAACGACTTAGGGTCGTCCGGCGCCCCCCAGTTACCCTGACCGTCAATCAGCGGATAGCGATAACTAAAGGGCTGCGCCATCAACACCATCGCCTCGTAGCAGGCGCTGTCGCCATGGGGGTGATACTTACCTAATACATCACCGACAGTACGGGCAGATTTTTTGTGCTTGGCTGTGTGTTTCAGACCCAGCTCGCTCATCGCATACACGATACGCCGTTGCACCGGTTTCATACCGTCACCAACGTGCGGTAGCGCGCGATCAAGAATCACGTACATAGAGTAATCTAAGTACGCTTTCTCGGTAAAATCTTGCAGTGGCAATGACTCTATGCTGTCATCTGTTGTGTAACTAGACATATTTAATCAACACACCTTATCTATAATAATTGATAGGAAACCGGACTCTGGGTTATGCCTTGGCTAGATCGCCGTTGCTCTCCAGCCAAACTTTACGATCTGCGGCACGCTTCTTCGATAGCAGCATATCCATCATTTCATGACTGTCATCCCCCGGAGTTATCATCAATTGCACCAGTCGACGAGTATCCGGATCCATAGTGGTTTCGCGCAACTGCATCGGGTTCATCTCACCCAACCCCTTGAAGCGCTGCACGTTAACTTTGACATTTTTACGCTCCGCTTTAATCCTCTCGATTACCCCGTCGCGCTCTGCATCATCCAGTGCATAGAAGACATCCTTCGCCGCATCAATGCGATACAGTGGTGGCATAGCCACATAGATATGCCCGGCACTGACCAGCGGTTTGAAGTGACGCAAAAACAGCGCACAAATCAGCGTCGCAATGTGCGCGCCGTCTGAGTCGGCATCCGCTAATATGCAGACCTTTCCATAGCGCAAGCCGCTGATGTCGTCGCTGCCTGGCTCGACCCCGATAGCCACTGAGATATCGTGAATTTCATTGGAGGCAAGCACTTGAGAAGAATCGACTTCCCAGGAGTTTAAAATTTTCCCGCGCAGGGCCATGATCGCCTGAAAGCGACGATCTCGCGCCTGTTTAGCCGAGCCACCAGCAGAGTCCCCCTCCACTAAGAACAACTCTGAGCGCATGGTTTCAGTACCAGAGCAATCGGCGAGTTTGCCAGGCAGCGCTGGTCCTGCAGTCACCCGCTTGCGCACTACCTTTTTACTGGTGCGCAAACGTTTCTGGGCATTGGCAATCACTGCTTCAGCGAGTTTCTCGCCATCCTCTACATGTTTATTGAGCCACAGTGAAAACGCATCCTTAACCGCCCCTGAGATAAAAGCAGCAATCTGTCTCGACGACAGCCGCTCTTTGGTCTGGCCGGCAAATTGGGGGTCGCGCATTTTTGCCGACAAAATATAGCTGCAGCGCTCCCAGATATCTTCGGCGGTCAATTTCACTCCCCGTGGCAACAGTGAGCGGAACTCACAAAATTCGCGCATTGCCTCCAGCAGGCCGGTTCTGAATCCATTGACATGAGTTCCCCCCACAACTGTGGGAATTAAATTAACAAAGCTTTCGCAGGTGAGTTCTCCACCTTCAGGTAGCCATTGCACCGCCCATTCGACCGCATCATCCTGGCCTTTTAAGCCACCGACAAATGGCTCTAGTGGAAGCGTTTCAAAGACTTGGGTCATACCCGACAAATAGGCACTTAAACCGTCTTCGTAATACCAGGTTTCCCGGTCGTTGCTAGTGCCGCTTTGATCTACAAAAGTGACTTTCAGCCCGGGACAAAGTACCGCTTTTGCACGCAAATTATGTTTTAACTTAGTGACATTATATTTACTGCTATCGAAGTACTTACTATCGGCGAGAAACTTAACCGTAGTACCGGTATTGCGTTTACCACAGCTGCCGATAACTTCCAGCTCAGATATTTTTTCACCGTCGGCAAAACCTATATTGTAAATTTGCGCATCGCGTCTGATCTGTACTTCCAGGCTTTTAGACAGCGCGTTCACTACCGACACACCCACTCCGTGTAAACCGCCGGAAAAACTGTAGTTATCATCACTAAATTTGGCCCCGGCGTGCAATCGGGTCAATATTAGCTCAACGCCGCTGACCCCTTCCTCCGGATGAATATCGACCGGCATACCGCGACCATTATCCGTCACTGATAAAAACCCATCTTTGGATAACACCACATCAATTTGATTGGCATGCCCTGCCAGCGCTTCATCGACAGAGTTATCTATGACTTCCTGCGCTAAATGATTGGGTTTATCGGTCTCAGTGTACATCCCGGGACGTCGTCGCACCGGGTCTAAACCGCTGAGGACTTCAATCGAATCCGCTTGATATTGACTACTCATTTACTAAAGATCCTAATAAAATTAATCCGTTTATTATAAGTATTTGGCATCTTTTCCCTCGGCAAAGGCTAACACTGCGGGGATGACACTGATAAAATTTTCAAAGCTGTGGCTGCCTCCCGCTGTTACTCTCTGCTCAACGGCCGCAAGTTTATCCACCGCCTCTTTATAGTCTAATGTTTCATCCCCCATCTGAGACAATAACAACAATTTACTAGGATCGCGGATGGCGTCCACCTCGAGCGCTTGCAACTGCTTTATGTGCTGAGCAGATAGCTGATATTTTTGCCCAGTATAAATATTTTCATTTTCTCCCAGCAGCTGTTGCAACAATATATAGGGATAGACAGCGGGGTTGATTAATACTGCGTGACAGTTGCGGTATTGTTGCGCCAGCCAAATACTGTAATAGCCGCCCAGAGAGCTGCCGATGAGTAAGATGTTAGCGCCATCGCAAGCCGCCACTAACTCAGTCAGTTGCGCTATGGCAACGGCGGGCTGGTGATTTAGCTCTGGAATTTGCAGCTGATATTTTTTAGTTTCAGCCAGTGCCTGAGTGACAAAATACTCTTGCAGCTGTTGTGCTTTTATGGATTGCGGAGAGCTATTAAAACCGTGAATGTAAATCACAGTCAACGACATACTGGTTATCCTTACAGTGTTTTATATGGCAACTTACCTAAGCCCAGCGATAGTTGCAAGTTATTATTATCGTTAAGCCGTGGCCTAAAGAGCCTAAGCTGGCCAGTAAAACGATTAAACGCAGTGTCTTTCCAGCAGTCACCTTAGACAATTCATCTTTAACAATCAACTCGATAAACTTTCGTCTTGATACTTCCATCAGCTTCTAACTGCAATAATCGATATCCGGGCGCCGCCAGCTTGGTATCGTCTTCCAGTATCGGCGTCAGCTGCGATTTTTTAAATTGTGGCGCTGTTGCCGGAGAGCAATAGAGCACTGTGCCCCGGTGCTGCAACTGATGCTCTTGATGCAAGTGGCCAAACAACACAGCTCTGACTTTATCCAGCTTATTGACCCGCTGCCAAAACTGCTGCGCATTTCCCAGTTTTATCTGATCTTGCCATACACTGCCTACCTCGACCGGTGGATGGTGCAATACTAAGAGTATGTGCTCAACCGATAAGTCACTTAGTGTGCTAATCAGCGCCAACTCCTGGTCACTGAGAGAACCGCTGCCGCGACCATCTGGATTAGCGGTGCTATCCAATAAGACTATCGCCCAATTACCATCAATGACGACTTTGTTATCCATTCCTACAAACTCTGCCATCAGTGCACTGTTATCGTGATTGCCCGGTATCCAGTGAGTGTTAGTCGCCAGCTCTGCTGTCTTCTTTAAGATCCGCTGATACACGCTCAACTGTGCCTGCTGAGCCAAATCTCCGGTGAGCAGCAAATGATCCGCTTTCGCCCCACTTTTACGCTG
>MABF01000284.1:0-87 GCA_002163025.1 'Osedax' symbiont bacterium Rs2_46_30_T18 | reverse complement strand
CCTCTAAACGCCGCTCCGGGTTGTGACCCTTTAAGTTCTCTTCGGGGTCAGCCAGTAAATGGCAGTCGGTTATCTGCAGTACCTCAA
>MABF01000178.1 GCA_002163025.1 'Osedax' symbiont bacterium Rs2_46_30_T18 | reverse complement strand
CTGCGCTTTTATTTATAAATATAAGTCAGGCCAGTTTTACTCAGTCTGCTAATCTGCCTTTAATCGCTACAGGCCTGATTGCCACCTTAATCACTTGGTTTATCATTGAAATACTGGCGGCAAAATTAATAGATTCGGACCAAGACCGTGGAGTTGTAGTACAAGGTGGGTTTCGCTCTAATATGGGCATATTTGGTCTAGCTTACTGCTTTAATGCTTATGGGAATGAGGGTTTGGTTACAGCCTCTCTCTATTTGGCCGCTGTTACAATCCTATTTAATATCCTCTCAATCATAACCTTGAACAGATCGTTAAATAAAGACCTAGGTTTTCGTAAAACCATTTTAGGTATCGCTAAGAACCCATTAATCATCGCCATTACAATAGCCCTGCCATTCTCGTACTTCAATGTGTCACTACCTGACTTCACGTTACGTGCCGGTGAATACTTTGCAAATATGACTTTACCTCTGGCACTAATTTGTATTGGCGCCAGCCTGGACTTTAAGGCTATGCGCCATTCTTTAAATGCAGCTATCCTCGCTTGCACGGTAAAATTACTATTAGCCCCTGCAATAGCCGTAACTATGGGCATAGCTTGGGGGTTTAGAGACATTGAGTTAGGAGTGTTGCTGCTTATGTCTTGCGCGCCCACTGCTGCTGCAAGCTATGTGATGGTCAGAGCTCTTGGTGGTAACGCCCCACTGGCTGCTAACATTATTGTCATTACCACCTTGGGCTCTCTATTTACAACAAGTGTAGCGATTGTGTTAATCACTGAGTTAGTCGGGTGATTCGGGTGATAGCTAGTCTTTTTAAAACTAAGTAAACAAATCCAGCAAGCTTTTCTGCTACTATCATTTAGGCGCTATGCCCATATCATCGAGACGCATTAAAATTTCTGTTTTTCGGGTCCTGGACACTTCTAACCAGTGTACCCCCTCTCTGGCACCTATGATCGCGTAAATAGAATTAAGCCCGGTGCCTTTAACTTGCTGTTTTAGCATTTTATACAGATCAAAAGGGTCAATCGCCATAAATTCCGCCACTGAGTGTATCCCAACTTGGGAAAATATGATTTCGCTCTTTGGACCGAAACCTTTCAGGTCTCTTAATCTTTCAGTCATACAAGCTGTATCTCGTCTAGTAATCAATGAATAGGTTGTCTCTGATGAAGGACTGCGCAGATTAAGCCAGCGATCAGATAATAGCCCTCGTAAGAGTTTTTATTTAGAACTACTTCTCAGTGGATTCGGGCGGTTGTTGCATCTCCATTTGCAGGTTTCTCAACTGATCTAATATGGTTATAAACTTTTTCCCGAAGTCCGTTGTTATATATTCAACTCTGGGGGGGACCTCGTTAAATTCAATTCTTTCAATTATACCAAACTCAATGTTTTTTCTAAGGCACTCATTTAACACTTTAGTACTTAAACCTTCTACACTTCGTACCATTTGCCCAGGGCGGACGATTCCTTCATCAAGTAACTGGTAAACTGTCAGCGACCATTTACAACGAAAAATATTCTCGACCATTCTGGCACTTTGCTGTGGTGCGGATTTTCTACTAAATTTTTTTTCATTATTATTCATTAAGTTATACCTATTTGTACCTAGTGAACCAATTTGTACATACTTTTTTGCCTGGGATTTCTTCAATACACTGCGCTGACATTAAATCACATCAGGGCAAAACACATGAATAATTCAACTCAAGAAATTGCACTTATAATTGGTGGATCCAGCGGCATGGGCTTTGAAACTGCAAAGCTCTTATTACAACGCAATGTAAAGACGATCATTGTCGGACGAAATCTAGAAAAACTTCACAAGTCGCAACAACAATTATCATCTTATGGTGATGTTGAAACGCTGCAAGTAGACTTATACAATACGACTGACTTATCTAGGCTATTACAATTTATTGGTGATGAAACCCGACAATTCAAGTACCTCGTCAATAGTGCAGGATATTTCAAGCCTACCAGTTTTATTGAGCATAGTAGGGAGGACTATGATATTTACCAACAGCTAAACCGCGCTATATTTTTAATAAGCCAAGCCGTGGCACTTAATATGATCAACCACAATGGTGGAGCAATAGTAAATATAGGTTCTATGTGGGCCAAACAGGCAATCAAAGCAACCCCTTCATCCGCTTATTCGATGGCAAAGGCAGGATTACACGCACTCACTCAACATATGGCGATGGAACTTGCAGAACATAATATACGTGTTAACGCCGTGGCGCCGGCTCTGGTAAACTCGACTATATTCGAATCTTTTATTGAGCCCAAAGCACTGGATGAAACTTTATCGACTTTCGACAGCTTCCATCCGATCGGCAGAATCGGACAGCCTGATGAGATAGCTAAGACTATAGACTTTTTGCTCAGTGAGGATTCCAGCTGGGTTACTGGTGCGATTTGGGATATTGATGGTGGGGTGATGGCCGGACGTAACTAAATTATCAGCAACTATTAGTTAATTGCCTAGGAATCTCCTGGGCAGTTACACAAAGAGATTCAACTGCCTCAACATTGGCCTCTAAGTCAGTCCGACCCTGGGCTGACAGACTGTAGACTCCTCTTGCAACCCGCTCAAACCAACCGTAATAGTTCTTTTGCAAAATTGCTGCTGCTTTGCCAACCCCTGTTTTTAACTTCAGATCTTTGACTGACATAGACTCATTATTGGCAAGACCATATGCGCACCTCAAGGCATCCTGGCGATAGGCAGTGATTATTTTCGTCCTCGTGATCCCACCAACATTAGGATCACCCACTCTGGACTTGAACTCTTTGACCAACCTGCTTTGTTTGAGCTTACTCTTTCGCGGGGTGTAAGGCGCTGGATCAAGTAAAACGCAAACTTGCTGCTGTTGCTTAGACAGATCCACTGTTATAAGCCCCAGGCCCAATCTTCGGCACAACTTTAAGTACCCTTTGCGCTTTATCCGCCAGTTACTTCGCTTTGTCGCTGTGTTTGGTGCGAGTACGGCTATATAGACATCGTCCGCCAAAGCGAGGCGTTCAACACCCTGAAGAATTAATTCAAGCGAAAATTTAAGTTTTAACTCGACAATAATTTGTGTGCCGTCGTCTTTAATAGCGACTAAATCGCAATCATTGATTTCTGACTTTACCTCATAGTCCTGTGACTCGAGATAGGCTTTGATTGCTGGATACAAATCAGTTTCTTTTAGAGTACTACTAGACAATATTTAATTCTCAAGTCTGATTGTTGAGCAGGGATTCAAAAGGAATCCATTTCCATTTGCTGATAAACTCTACCGGCATTTTTTACAGCCAGTTCGTCAAAAGTATCTAAGTGCTTATAACTAGATTGGTCAATTGCATACGCGGCTTCTAAATCACCATCCTGTTCAAGGATTAATCCCACTGCAGATCGCAAATAGGCAATATAGTCATATGTATACTTTTTAACCGTATCGACATCCGTTGGCGCACCGTGTCCAGGCACGACTATTTGCGGTTGCAGAGCTATCATTTTTTCAAACGAGAGCAGCCATTGTTCAGTATTGGTTTCAGGGAATACCGCCAGTAAGCGTTCATGAAACGCGATGTCACCTGTGATTATTATCTGCTGCTCAGGTAACCAGACAGATAAATCACCAGCTGTATGCGCCTCACCAAAACGCAGTAGCTGCACTTGAATATTTCCCAATTGGATATTTTTGGAATTACTGAACTGATGACCGGGCACATGTAGTTTTGTGCCGTCTCCACGCTCCTTGATAAAATTGTACATTCGCTCTAAAGACCGCTGTCCGTCTTCTGCAAAAGTAGAGACGGCATCTTCGTGGGCTATGACATCTACTCCTAAGTCAGCCCAGTAACTGTTGCCTAACATAGAGTGCCCCTGGCTGTTTTCATTCACTAGCCAGACTACGGGCAAAGATGTGATTTCCTTGATTTCTTTGTGCAGCGCTTTAGCCAACAAATAGCTTGAACCGCCATTAATCACCATAACGCTAGTGTCTGAAACAATAAAACTTAGGTTATTGTTGTGCCCCCAGTTTTCATAAGTAGAGGCTTTAGTTTCCCCTATGGCTGAGTAAACATGCTCGCTGACTTTGGTTATTTTCAGTTGTGGTAGTTGTTGAGCGAACAGATTGACGCTGTACAAACTTAAAATTAATGAGATTGCGGCAAACAGCTTGGCACTGATACCTTTAGAAACTTCCATTATTACCTACCTATTGAATTCAATCAGGAAACTGATTTTATTATTATTTAAGCCTTAACATTTATTCAGACTCACAAACTATAGTGAATCTCTGATTGATCGGCAATGGCTATGTTTTATCTAGGCAGTATTTTCAGTTGTCAGTGTGGTTTGTCATGCCGTTTCTATTCATTAAAGAGTTGGATATTTACCAGTAGTTTCTTGAAGTAGCCGGTACTTGTATACTTAGCGTGAAAGAACTTAATTGCCTACAGCGGGTTGAGGGCAGAATACACATACTCAACATTTCTCTATTAACACAAAGAAATAATCCCTTTCTTTATTGGATATTGCACTGAGCTACAAAAGTGTATGAGTGTGCCATGTAAGCCCAACTTCGCTTAGTCAACCTTTAAAATATTAACATGCTCTGTTAGTGATATGCAGGCGCAAGCTTAGCGCGGTAAATTTTTAGGGGGCGCAAGCACCATTATGCAAATCCTTCAGCAAATGATAAGTTGATGCGAAACGTTACTTCTAATACATCAATAAACACCCTACTATCACATTTATGTGAGAGTACGGTCATCGCCTTTTTAAGCTTTAATAACGAAAAAACCCCCAAGTGCGGAGCAGCTTAAGAAGCAGTTTCCGGTAGTGATGCGCAACCGCAAGCTTGGCATGGTAGTGCATAAGGAGGGCGCAAGCGCCGCTACGG